>CAVDDP010000033.1:0-3727 GCA_963607695.1 Hallerella sp. | reverse complement strand
GCAGCAACAACTCAAGAGCTGGCGGGTTTGACCTTTGTTCTTACGGGTAGTTTGGTGCAAAGTGGCCTTACGCGCGATGAAGCAGGTGAGCGCTTGAAGCAAAGGGGTGCAAAAGTAAGCGGCAGTGTTTCCAAGAAAACAAGTTATGTTATTGCAGGCGAAGCTGCCGGCTCAAAGCTTGATAAGGCAAATGCGCTGGGTGTTCCCGTGCTTGATGAGGCGGCGTTTTTGCGCCTTTTGGAAACGGGCGTGATTGAGTAGTTGGCGCTTGTCTCCCACTGCTCGAACGCGCAAGCAATTCGTGCATTCCTGCTATGCGTTCTTCGTTATAATGCACACAGAAAGAAGGCGGGTCCAACGCAAAAAGGGAGGGTAACGTGAAGGACTCTTTTGGACGAACCATAGATTACTTACGAATCTCGGTAACCGACAGGTGCAACTTCCGCTGTATTTATTGTATGCCTGAACAGGGTGTTGTTTCTATGAGCCGGTCGGAAATTCTGCGCGGGCATGAAATTATTACTATTGCACGCATTGCGGCGGAATGCGGCATTAAGCACATTCGCTTAACAGGCGGCGAGCCGCTGGTGCGCCGCGGCATGGTGGAAAACGTGCGCGACATTGCGGCGATTCCCGGCATTGAAGACATTGCGCTTACCACCAATGGCGTGCTTTTGCCCAAGCTTGCGCCGGCACTGAAAGAAGCGGGTCTTTCACGCGTGAATATTTCGCTTGATTCTCTTGATCCGCAAAAGTTTGCGCTGGTCACGCGCGGGGGCAAGGTGCAAGAAACGCTTGATGGCATTGAAGCTGCCTTTGCGGCGCACTTAGAGCCCGTAAAAGTGAATGCGGTGGTGGTGCGCAGCTTGAACCAGGATTTGCTGGAGTTTGCAAAAATGTCTATAGACCGGCCACTTCACCTGCGCTTTATTGAGTATATGCCGGTGGGAGAAAGCGCTGGCTATAACGGTGGCGGCTGGGGCATTGAAGATGTTATTCCCTGCCAGGAAATGCTTGAAACCATAAATAAGCAGGCGGTGGCACAGGGGCTTCCCGCGCTTGAACCGGCCGATAACAAGCCAACAGGTTGGGGCCCTGCCACGTATTACCAGTTCCCGGGCGCGCAAGGAACGGTTGGGTTCATTTCGCCGGTTTCCAATCATTTCTGCAGTACGTGCAATCGCGTGCGTTTGTCGGCAGATGGCAAGCTGCGCACCTGCCTTTTCAGCGACGACGAGCTTGACATTAAAACAGCGCTTCGCGAGGGGGGAGAAGCCGCTGCACGCGAAGTTTTTGAGCGCGCTATTTTCGTGAAGCCCAAAGAGAACGAAAACACCATTGGCACCAAACGCAAGATGTCCCAAATAGGAGGCTAATTAGTTGCGCTGTTCTGCCGAACAGCGCAACTAATTAGTCGGCGTGTTTCTCACTGACATTTAGTGCGAATGTGAGTTTTAAAAGATGAGGGCAACTGGGTTGCAAGAAGGATAATGATTAAGATACTGCCAACCACCTTCTCAAAAGAAAAAATGTAAGAATGAGGAGATAAACATGTCAGAGGAACAACAACTAACACACATAGATGAAAAAGGCGACGTGCGCATGGTGGATGTTTCTGCCAAGGCAGAAACGCAGCGTGTTGCGGTGGCCGAAGGCTTTATTGCCATGCACAAGGAAACGCTTGACTTGATTACTAGCGGGCAAGCAGCAAAGGGCGACGTGCTGGCATGTGCGCGCGTTGCGGGCGTTATGGCTGCCAAGAAAACAAGCGATTTAATTCCTATGTGCCACCCGCTGAACATCACCAAGGCAAAAGTGGAATGTACCCCCGTTTTTGCAGGTGAGCGCGAAGATGGCCGCGTAGGAATTCACGTGACCACCACCTGCGGCGTTACGGGTAAAACGGGCATTGAGATGGAAGCGCTCACCGCAGCTTCCGTTGCTTGCTTAACGGTGTATGACATGTGCAAAGCGGTAGACCGCGGCATGGAAATCATGGATGTGCGTCTTCTTAAGAAAGATGGCGGCAAAACCGGGCTGTGGTTGCGCAGCGAAAACGCATAACGCGTGCGCGCATAAGCTATGTTGTTGAAAAAGAGCCTTGAATTATTTGCTATCCAGAAGCGCTATAAGGTGCGCTCAAGAACGCTAAAGTGCACCATTATTGCAAGCCAGCCACTGCCAAATTGATAATGACGTTTCGTTCACAGCATGCCGAAATGTGCAATGTTGCGGTAACATGTACGGCAAAACGTTTTTTATCAGAAAGAAGAAAGAGAAAACATGGCTTTTGAGAAGTTTACCGATAAGGCGCGCAAAGTACTGGTGCTTGCGCAGGATGAAGCGCGCGCTTTGAAGCAGCCCTACGTGGGCACCGAGCATGTGTTGCTGGGGCTTATTCAGGAAAAGGACGGCTTTGCCGCACAGGCGCTTGAACGTTTGAACGTGAAATACGAAGACGTTGTGGGCATGATTCCGCAAGTTGTTTCTATTGACGAAAATGCCGATGTATCAGGGCATTTGAATTTCACGGCACGGGTTAAGCGCGTTTTGGAAAACTCACTGCGCGAGGCCATGCAAATGGGGCAAAGCTATATTTCCACCGAGCATTTGTTGTTAGGCATTGTGCGTGAAGGCGAAGGAACTGCCCTTGATGTGCTTAATCGCTTAGGGGTAACGGGCGATGATGTTCGCAGCGTTTTACATGATTTGGTGGGGCAAACCCCCGTTTTAGCAGGCAATAATTCATTTGGGGGCGAACCCGCGCGCGATAGCATTTTGAAAGAGTTTGGCATTGACCTTACCAAGAAAGCGCGTGAAGGCAAGCTTGACCCGGTAATTGGCCGCGCGAAAGAAATTGAGCGCGTAATGCAAATTCTTTCACGCCGTCAGAAAAACAACCCGCTTCTGTTAGGCGAGCCCGGTGTGGGTAAAACAGCAGTGGTGGAAGGGTTAGCCCAGCTTATTGTTTCAAATGAGGTGCCCGATATTCTGCGCGACAGGCGCGTGGTAACACTGGATGTTTCTGCGTTGGTGGCAGGAAGCAAATATCGTGGCGAATTTGAAGAGCGCATGAAAAAATGCATCAAGGAAGTGCAGGATGATGGCAAGATAATCCTGTTCATCGATGAAATTCATACGCTTATTGGTGCTGGTTCGGCAGAAGGATCCATTGATGCAGCGGCCATTTTAAAGCCCGCATTAAGCCGTGGGGAAATTCAGGTAATTGGCGCTACAACGCTTGATGAATACCGCAAGCATTTTGAAAAAGACAGCGCCCTGGCACGCCGTTTCCAAACGCTTACCGTGGTAGAACCCACTTCTGAACAGGCAGTTCGCATTATGGAAGGCCTGCGCGACCGCTACGAGGCTCACCATCATGTGCACTTTACCGACGAAGCGCTGCAGGCTGCGGTATCGCTTTCTGAGCGCTATATCCAGGATCGCTTCTTGCCCGATAAAGCCATTGACGTGATTGATGAAGCGGGCGCTCGCATGCGCATTCGCAACATGACGCTTCCTGAAGAAGTGCGTGAACTGGAAGATGAGCTGCGCAAAGTATCGGATGAGCGCATTGCTGCGGTGGCGGCGCAAAAGTATGAGAAAGCGTCGCAGCTGCGCGATAAAGAAGAAGAGTTGCGCAAACAATGTGATGAAGCCCTGAAGAATTTGCCTGAAGATGAAGGCAAAGAGATTCAAAACGTTACGGAAAAAGAAGTGGCCGATG
>CAVDDP010000032.1:0-3525 GCA_963607695.1 Hallerella sp. | reverse complement strand
ATCCGGGCTCGCCCGTAACGGTAATGGTTTCAGCAAAATGCTGCAGAAGTTTTTGAGCGCGTTTTACATCGGGCTTGTCGCCTGCAAGAAAGCAGGTCACGTTCGATTTTTGCGCAAATGCATTGGCAAGCGTGGTATCAACAACGGAAACAGGAGCCTCAACGTAGAAAAGCTCTCCGGCGGCACAAACGGCTGCAATTTCGCGTGTGAGCTCGGGGGTGGCGGGGCTTACGTCAATAAAGCAGGTGCCTTTTTGCGCGCAGGCAAGGTAGCCTTCCCCACCAAAATAGGCATCTTCCAACTGAGATAAAAGTGGATGATAGCTAAAAACAAATTGAGCATCCTGCATGGAGCTAGCTTGCGAAAAACCGGCATTTACCAGGCATTCCGTAAGTGCTTTCCCTATTGTTTCAATTCCGTTGTAATAAAAAGTTTGACTCATGAGTTATCCTTTTTTGTTGCTGGCAAGCTGTGCGCCGCACACGGCAACGCTGTTAGCGCCCTTAGTTGCCCTTCACTTTTTTGGCAATGCGGTCGGCCAGGTTCAGCTCTTCGCGTCGGTCGGCGCCCCAATATACCAGCGCCAACATGTTTGGCCCAACGTGGCACCCAATAACAGGGCCAATGTTGCACTCAATGATGGCAACCTCGTTTTTGGTTTTGCGCACCATGTCGCACAGCTTTTCAAAATCTTTCGGACAATCGGCATGCCCTATGGTAAGCGTTTGCACTTCATCAGTAACATCGGCAGCTTTTTCGAACTGCTCAACCATGGCTTTCATGCCTTTTTTGCGCCCGCGCGCAATGCCCACCATAGAAAGCGAACCATCCAAATCAAAGCCGAGCAGCGGTTTTACGTCAAGCTTGGCGCCCAAGTTGGCAACAGCGGCAGGAATGCGCCCGCCCCGGCGCAGCGCCTCAAGGTCGTCCACCATAAAAACGCAATGAACGTAATATTTTGCCTCGTTGGCCCATTTCGCTAAGTCGGCCGCAGAAAGCCCCAGGTTGCGCTGGCGCAATGCCTCGTTTACCAAAAAGCCTTCGGCAATGGAAGCAAGCGCGGTGTCCACCGTGTACAGCTCGGCTTCAGGGAATTCCTCGCGCGTTTCCTCCATTAACGTAAGCACCGTGTTGTATGTGCCCGAAAGCGCGCTTGAAAAGCACAAATACACGGTAGGAACGCCGCTTTCCGCTGCAGCGCGCCATGCTTCTTTTATGGCAAGGTACGGAATTTGCGCTGTGGAAGGCATGGCTCCGTTGCGCATTTGCTCGTAAAAGTTTTGCGCCGAGCCCGTTAAAAACAGGTCGTCGAAGCATTCCGCACCATTCATTAAATACGGAAATTTAAGCAGTGTTACTCCAGGTACATTAACTAATTGCGGCGGAAGGTCACAGCATGAATCGATAATCAAGTTGCATTTTGTTGTCATGAAAGCTCCTTTTGCTCCCTTTTGCTCTTTTGCTACGCCATTGCGTGAGCGCTCTATCGCGCAAACCCGCGCAGTTGCGCCACCAGCGCGCTTCGATACTCAAACAAATCCTTATCCAAACCAACGGGGTACGTATGGGGGTTTAACGTGCGCTTTTGGCTTTCGTCCAGCGTGTCCAGGCCTTCGCTTGTGCGTGCTTGCGCCGCTAATGCACTGCGATACTCATCCGCAAGCACCGTTTTGCCGTTGCGCGCCAGGGGAACCAACAGCTCGCGATATGTTTTGCCCGATAGCTTTTTGCGACGAAGCCCATCCATGGGGTCTACAATAATCTCTTCTTCGTTCACGGGAGCGTTGGTGTCGAAAACCATGTCACCCGCAATGTGACCATTGTCAAAGTAGTAGCGGCGCACGTTCAAAACGCCCGGTGTGGTTAATTTCGCGGAAGATTCGCTGATCTTCACATGCCCCACCCAGGTATCTTCGCTGTTTTCGCGCGTGGCAGAAAGCTTGTACACGCCCCCCAGCGAGGGTTGGTCATACGCCGTGGCAAGCTTTGTTCCCACGCCCCACGACATAACATTGGCGCCTTCTTCCCGAATGGAATGAATGGTGTATTCGTCCAGGTCATTGGACAAAACAATGCCGCAATCGCTAAGGCCTGCTTCATCCAGCATGCTGCGTGCCATTTTTGCGAGCCACGCTAAGTCGCCCGAATCAATGCGAATTCCCATGAGTTTTTCGCCGCGTTCGCGCATTTCAAGGCCAACGATTATGGCGTTTTTAATGCCTTGCACTACGTCGTAGGTATCCACCAGCAAAATGCAATTGGTGGGGAAAGCTTTGGCATACGCGCGGAATGCTTCCAGCTCACTGGAAAACGACATAACCCACGAGTGGGCATGGGTGCCCGAAACAGGCACGTTGAACAATTTTCCGGCAAGCACATTGGAAGTGGAAGAGCACCCGCCCACAATGGCTGCGCGGCTTGCCCACACGCCGCCCGCTGCTCCCTGGGCGCGGCGCAGGCCAAACTCTGCTACGGGCGCTTGTGCTGCTGCGCAAACGCGTGCTGCTTTTGTGGCAATAAGCGTTTCAAAGTTTACGCAGTTCAGAAGTGCTGTTTCTAACAGTTGGCACTCCATAATGGGGCCGGTCACGCGCACCAAAGGCTCGTACGGGAACACAATTTCGCCTTCTACTACGGCATCGATATCCACGCTTAAGGTGAAATTGCGCAAGTAATCAATAAACGCCGGCTTAAACAACAATCCCCCGCCGGGCGCAGGAATGGTAGAAAGGTAATCCAGGTCATCTTCGGAAAACGTAAAGCCGTCTACCAGTTCTGCCAGCTGCGCTAAGCCGCAGGCTACCGCATAGCCGCCGTTAAAGGGGTAATCGCGAAAAAACATGTGGAAGCATGCCTGCGTGTTTGCGCGCTCACACTCCCAATACCCTTGCGCCATGGTAAGTTGGTATAAGTCGGTAAGAAGTGGTTCGTTCAAATTCATGGCCTGTTCGCTCTTTTCGAAAGGTTAGTTGCCGTGGCTGCTGTTTTGCCCGCCGTTGCCGCTGCGGCTGCTGTTTTGCCCGCCGTTGCCGCTGTGGCTGCCGCTTGCGTTTTGGTTGCCGCCCGAACTGCCCGTGCCGCCCGCGCTGCCAGCGCCACCAGCGTTGCCGCCTGCACCTGTTGGCTTACGGCGCCGGGGGCGGCGATGCGTTGCATGCTGATTACCGGAGCCCTTTTGTGTTTCTGTTGCACCAGATTTAGCCGGCTGTGCTGCTTTTGCGTTCTGCGTGGTTTCCTTTTTGTCGCTGTTGCCATTGGGGCTATTAGTGCTGATAGAAACCCTGCGATGACGTGAATGTTCGCCTGTGCGCTGCGAATCGCTTGCGTTGGAGCGGTTGCCACCACGCGTGTGTTCGTTGCTGCGCGGGCGCTCATTGGCGTTCGGGCGCTCGTTGCTGCGCTGGCGATTTCCCGAACTTGAGCGCTGCTGCTCGCCAGAGCGCTGCTTCTCACTAGAACGCTGCTGCTCACCGGAGCGCTGCTGCTCACCGGAGCGCTGCTGCTCGCCAGAGCGCTGCTTCTCGC
>CAVDDP010000031.1:0-7072 GCA_963607695.1 Hallerella sp. | reverse complement strand
TGCGAACGTAGCTTTTCAATGTTAGAAAATTTTGGTGTTCTGCCGAACAGCGAGCTTTTTCTTTCGCTTGCGGGTTTATACTGAAAATAAACAATAAGCAATTCATAAGGGAGTTTAGAATGTCGGATTCTTCTGCGCAAATTAAGAAATACATTGACGATTTATCGGACTCATCGCGTAAGGTGCGCCAGCAGGCAGCTGTTGCGTTATCTGAGTGCTGCACGAAGGAAGCGGAAGCCATTTTGCCTTATGGCAAAGAGCTTATCAAGGCCTTGGACTTATCGGATGTGCGCTTTCGCTGGGCAATTATCGACGTTTTAACAGCGCTTGCTCCGTACGATACTAAGCTGTGCGCAAAGGCTTTGCCGGGCATTGAAAACGCGCTTTTCGACGAATTCAACGGGCCGCTTCACCTGGCATCGGTTCGTTTTCTGTGCGTGTATGGCGCGCAGTCGCCCAAGGCGTCGGATAATGTGTGGCCGCTTTTGGATGAAGCCATTCAGTGCTTTCATGGTGATCAAGAATTCCAAGACATGCTTAATTTGCTGGTGGAATTTTCGCAAGGCAAATTATCGAAAGCAACAAAGGAAGGCTTCAAAGAGCGCATGCAATTTGACGCTACGAACAACAGGGGGCTTACGCAGCGGCGCGCTCAAACCATTGTTGATAATCTTTCGAAATAAGGTTTTTCTGAATACTGGGAAGGCGGGCATTGTTCCCGCCTTTTTTCGCACGTAGTATGGTGGCGAACACAGAAAGGAATTGCTATGACAAAACATGTGGTTACTCTTATTCCGGGTGATGGAATTGGAATTGAAACCTCGGCTGCTATGCAGCGCGTGGTAGATGCAAGTGGCGCGCAGATTGAATGGGAAGTTGCCCCGGCGGGCGCTGCTTGTTTGGAATCGCACGGTGCGTTGTTGCCCGAAAGCACGTTGGAATCTATCCGCAAGAACGGCGTTGCTATAAAGGGGCCTATTACCACGCCGGTGGGCACGGGTTTTCGTAGTATCAACGTGGCGCTGCGCCAGGCGCTCAAGTTGTATGTGTGCTTGCGGCCGGTGGTTTCTCTTCCCGGCGCTGGTGGGCGCTATGACAACGTTGATTTGGTAATTGTGCGCGAAAATACTGAAGATTTATATGCGGGCATTGAGTTTGAACGCGGCAGTGAGCAGGCTAAAGAGCTCATTAAGTTTGTGGAAGACGCCGGCGCGGGACACATTTTGCCTGATTCGGGCATTTCTGTTAAGCCCATTTCTGAAACAGCATCGCGCGATATTGTGGAATACGCGTTTGACTATGCGAAAAAGCAGGGCAGAAAAAAAGTAACGGCTGTTCATAAAGCTAATATCATGAAGTTTTCCGACGGGCTGTTTTTGCATACAGCGCGCGAAGTGGCAAGCGAACACCAAGACATTGACTTTGATGAGCGCATTGTGGATGCGTTTTGCATGAACATGGTAATGGACCCCAGTCAGTTTGACGTGGTGGTTTTCCCCAACTTGTACGGTGATATCGCAAGCGATTTGGCGGCAGGCCTGGTGGGTGGCTTAGGCATTGCTCCGGGCGCCAATATTGGCAAGGAATACGCCGTTTTCGAGGCTGTTCATGGCTCGGCACCGGATATTGCGGGTAAGAATTTGGCGAACCCCACGGCGGAGATTTTATCGGGCGCTTTGATGCTGGACCACCTGGGTGAGCAAGAGGCGGCTGCGCGTATTCGTGCGGCAGTGCGTGCCGTTTACGCGAAAGGCGAAGTGCTTACGGGTGATATTCGCCGTGCAACGGCATCAAATGCAACAGCCGCAACATGTTCGCAATTTACGGATGCTTTAATAGAGGAATTGAAAGCGCAGTAGGGCGTACGAAAGAGAAAAAATGGCTCAGAAATTCAAACAAACTTTAGAAGTTGCAGGGCAGCGCTATACGTTTTACCCGGTGGATACTGTTCCCAACACGCAGCGTTTGCCGCTGAGTTTAAAGATTTTGGTGGAAAACGTTTTGCGCAATGTGCAAGATGATAAGCAGGCGCTTCTGCTTGCCCAGCGCATTGTTGATGCTGGTTTAGCAGGGCAAACAGGCGAAGAAGTTGAGTTTATGCCGGCGCGCGTGCTGTTCCAGGATTTTACCGGCGTGCCCGTTTTTGTTGACTTTGCTACCATGCGTGAAGCGTGTGCGCGGCTTGGCGGAGACCCCGCGCGTATTAACCCGCAAATTCCCTGTGATTTGGTAATTGACCACTCGGTTATTGCCGATTCGTTTGGGTGTGCTGAAAGCCAGAGCGAAAACGAAGCCATTGAGCAAGAACGCAACAGCGAGCGCTATACCTTTTTGAAGTGGGCGCAACGCTCGTTTCAAAATGTGCGCATAGTACCCCCGGGAAAAGGCATTTGTCATCAGCTGAATATTGAGAATTTTGCCCAGGTTGCCATGACCGATGCGTGGAAGTATGCGGGTGCCGCGGGTTCGGGCTCGGGCGCGGAAGCGGCGGGCGCAGCGGGCGCGGCTGGTGCGGGCGCGGAAGCGGCGGGTTCTGCGGGTGCGGGCGCGGAAGCGGCCAGCGCGAGCACAAGCACAGGCATAGAACAAGCCCCTGACCAGCAGCTTTGCGTATATTTTGACACGCTGGTGGGAACCGATAGCCACACTCCCACGGCAAACGGCATTGGCGTTTTGGGCTGGGGCGTTGGCGGTATAGAGGCCGAAGCCGCCGCATTGGGCCAACCTATTACCACGCTTGTTCCGCGAGTGATAGGTGTACGGTTAACAGGGCAGCTTTCCGCAGGCGTATCGGGTATGGATGTTGCACTGAAATTTGCACAGGTGCTGCGCGCGGCGGGTGTAGTGGGCTGTTTTGTGGAATGCTTTGGCGAAGGCGTAGCGCATTTGAGCGCTACCCAGCGCGCGTGCATTTCCAACATGACTCCTGAATATGGTTCTACCTGCACGCTTTTCCCCGTAGATGAAAAAACGCTTGAGTACTTGCGCATGACGGGCCGCAGCGACGAACAGGTTGCATTGGTAGAAGCGTATGCGAAACGTCAGGGAACATGGGCAGGCGCGGAAAGCGCTGAAGGCGCTGAAGGCGCCGGCGCAAATGACGCAGCGCAGGAAGAGCAGCACGTTTACGCGCAGGTAATTGAGCTTGACTTAAGCACCATTGAGCCGTGCTTAGCGGGCCCTTCGCGCCCTCATGACCGCATTCTTCTTTCCAACATGAAGCAGCGCTTCCATGAAATTTGCGAAGAGCGCAAGCTTGACCTGGATAAACACGCAAACGTAGAGGTACGGGGTACCACGTATTCCCTAACACATGGAGCACTTGCTATTGCGGCTGTTACCAGCTGCACCACGGCAACTGACCCTGCCATGATGTTGGCAGCAGGGCTTTTGGCAAAGAACGCCGCAGAAAAAGGCCTTGCCCCCAAACCCTGGGTTAAAACTATCCTTGCACCGGGAAGCCACGCTACCCAACTTTTGCTGGAGCGCGCAGGGCTTACGGAAAGCTTAAATAAGCTGGGATTTTATACCTGCGGTTTTGGATGCATGAGCTGCATTGGCAACTCGGGCCCTGTTTTGCCGGGCGTTCATGATAAGGCACAAGAGCTTGAGTTTGCCAGCGTGTTATCGGGCAACCGTAATTTTGAAGGGCGCATTTCGCCCGATGTTTCGCAAAACTATTTAACTTCCCCTGCTTTAGTTATTGCTTACGCGCTGGCAGGAACCATGGACATAGATATGGAAACGCAGCCTTTGGGGAAAACCCCTGCAGGCGAAGAGGTGTACTTGAAAGACATTATGCCCGCCGCTGAAGAGCTGGAAAGTTTGGTATCGCGCCTGGTAACAGCCAGTTTGTACGCAGAAGGTAGCGTTGGGCTTTACGAGGGAAGCGAAGCGTGGCAAAGCTTGCAAGCGCAGGCATCGAGCTTGTTTGCATGGGACTTAAGCTCAACCTATGTGCGCAAGGCGCCTTATTTTGACGATATGACGCTTGAGCCCAGCCCGTGCCCTGCTGTTAAGGATGCCTTTGTTCTGGCAAAGCTGGGTGACTTCATTACCACCGATCACATTTCCCCTGCTGGCGCTATTTCTAATGATTCACCTGCGGCAACGTATTTGCGCGACCATGGGGTGGCGCAGGAAAACTTCAACACGTATGGCGCGCGTCGCGGAAATCATGAAGTGCTTATGCGCGGCACCTTCGCCAATGTGAAATTGCAAAACCAGCTGGTGCCGGGTACAAAAGGCGGCTACACGCGTGATTGGACCGTGGCTGAAGGCGAAGAAGAAGCAATGACCAGCATTTTTGAGGCCTCGCGCGCATACCTTGCGCAAGGGTGCCCCTGTGTGGTGCTGGCGGGGCTTATGTATGGCAGTGGATCCTCGCGCGACTGGGCGGCAAAAGGGCCGCTGCTTTTGGGTGTGCGCGCCGTGCTTGCGAAAAGTTTTGAGCGCATTCATCGTTCGAATTTGATTGGCATGGGCATTGCTCCTTTGCAATTTGAGGAAGGGCAAGATGCGGAAACGCTGGGGCTCGATGGCTCGGAGCGCATAAGCATTGAGCCTGTTGATTATTCACGCGGTCTGCCGAACCCAACGCATGTGAAGGTGTGCGCAAAGCGGGCAGATGGCGAAGAAGTGCATTTCACGGCGCTGGTTCGTGTGGATACTCCCATGGAGGGCGCGTATATGCGGCATGGTGGCATTTTGCAATTCGTAATTCGCGAGCTGCAGCAGGAGAAGTAGCGCGCCAGCGCGGGCGCGCTGGTTGTTGGCGTGCGGGTGTCGGCGATGTGAACGCGCGTGCCAGCGCGCGGGCTGGCGATGTAGGCGCGGGGCGTGTGCGTGTGCGTCGGCGGCGGCGCGCGTGGGGCGCTTGCGTGCGTGGGTGCAGGTGAAGCGGCGTGGGCGCGCTGTTTGCGTATCACCGCGTCACAGTTAGAAAACGTTTGAACGTGTACTTTGGGCTGGTGCAGTGGGTACGCTATACTGGTACCCAACAATTTTCTGAAACGCTACGTACAGGAAGGAAGCGTACATGGAGGAAAAACCGAAAAGTGGCCTGGAAGCCCTGATTGATGCGCTGGGTGGCGCAGGCATGAATGTGGGTGATTTTCTGGGTGCACAAGGCAAGAAAAGTGCCGAGGAAGAAATAGGCGAAGAAGTAGATTCCGTTTTTGCCAACAGCAATGCAGGGGCAGAAGAAGGAAGCACGGGCCAGAAAAAAGGCGGCCGTGGTCACGGTGGTAACGGCGGCGCTGCCATGCCTAAGATTACCTTTATTGAAAACATGGCAGAGTGGAGCAACAAACGCCTGATCATCGCTGCTATTATTGCTATTTTGGCACTGGCTGCAGCGTATTGGTGGTTCCACCCGCCCATTAACATTCACAGTGGTGACACCTGGTTTGTGATTCTTCTTATTGTGGTTATTATCTGGGCTTTCTTACGGGTGCGCTCGCGCAATTTGCGCAAAGGAACCGAAAAAACCGAGCGCAATGCCAGCAAGGCAAAGAGGTATAAGTTTGCTTCGTTTGTGCCGGTGGCAATTGTGGTGCTGTTCTTGATTGGTTCGGTAATGTCGCTTTCTGTTTTCCCCGGTAACGCCGAGAAATATTCAAGCATTTTAACCATTCAGAACGAAGACTTCGCCGAAGATATTAAAGAAGTGAACTACTCAGAGATTCCCATTATCGACCGTTCTACTGCCGAGCTTTTGGGTAACAAGGAAATGGGTACTATCTCGGAATATGTGAGCCAGTTTGAAATTGATTCGCTGTACAGCCAAATTAACTACAAAGGAACGCCGGTGCGCGTGAGCCCCCTGGGTTACGCCGATTTGTTTAAGTGGCTAGCCAACCGCTCAGAAGGTTTGCCGGCGTATGCGCTGGTGGATATGACTACACAAAACGCTGAAATTGTGAGCCTGCCCGAAGGTCAGGGTGTGAAATATTCCACATCGGAACCTTTGGCGCGCAACATTGACCGCTACGTGCAGCTGAAATACCCCTTCTACATGTTTGATGAAAAATCGTTTGAGATTGACGAAGACGGCCACCCGTGGTGGATTTGCCCTGTTCAAGACCGTACCATTGGCCTGTTTGGTGGCACCACCATCGCACGTGTTGTTCTGTGCGATGCCGTAACGGGTGAATGCCAGGACTTATCGGTGGATGAAGTGCCTGAATGGGTAGACCGCGTGTACCCGGCCAACTTGTTAATGCAGCAGTACAACTGGTACGGTTCGCTGAACAACGGCTGGTTTAACTCGTGGTTGGGGCAATCGGGCGTGGTGCAAACTACCCCGGGCAACGACGGTGAGCTGGGCTACAACTATATTGCCAAGGATGACGACGTGTGGGTATATACCGGTGTGACCTCGGTTACTTCCGATAGCTCTATCATTGGTTTTGTGCTTATTAACCAGCGCACGCAAGAAACGCATTTCTATTCGGTGGCGGGTGCAACAGAAACCTCTGCTATGTCTTCTGCTGAAGGTCAGGTGCAAAACCTGCGCTATACCGCAACCTTCCCCATATTGATTAATGTGGCTGATCAGCCCACGTATTTTATGGCGTTAAAAGACGGAGAAGGCCTGGTAAAGAAATTTGCCATGGTTGATATTAAGAGCTACCAGATTGTGGCTATTGGCGATACGGTTGCCGATTGTCAATCGAATTACACCACGTTGCTTGCCACCAACGGCATAGATGTTTCTACTACGCAAGAGGTGGTGGTGGGGCAGTCTGTCTCGGGCGTTATTTCAAAGATGGTGCCCATTGTGGTGGATGGCAACACGCACTATTACGTGACCTTGGATAACGTGAACACCATGTATGATTTTCCGGTTGCAACGCTGCCCGAAATTATTTTGTACAGCGTGGGTGACTCTATAACGTTCACGTATTCGGATGGCTCTACGCCGTATGCGGTGCAGTCGCTGGGGCAGGGCTCGGGCGCGTCGGCTTCGGCGAGCGCGACAGACGCGGCGGCTTCGGGTGCGGCTTCGGCGAGCGCGACAGACGCGGCGGCTTCGAGTGCGTCGAGTGCAGCTTCGGGCACGGCGGCTTCG
>CAVDDP010000030.1:0-3180 GCA_963607695.1 Hallerella sp. | reverse complement strand
GTCATGGATTGCCCATAGGCAGCGGCAATTTGCAAAATCATTTTCATTTGATTTGCTGTCATTACCGGCATATCGGCACCCGGCAAAAACACCACAACGCCAATTCCCGCGTTTTGTACCGCCGTTGCATTCACTGCTTCAAGCGATAACGGGCGCGCCACAAAGGGAAAAGCCAGCGCAAACGATAAGCGCTTATTCCGGCATGTTGCAATAATCCACTCGCCCATGCGATTATCAAAAGCGCGCATCATGTCTTCGGTTAAAAGGTTGGGCAAATGCCGCTGTTGCGCTTCGGTGTTGCCTCGTTTCAAAAACTTAGCTAGATCAATGTTTTTTGCTTTTTGGCGAAGTGACATGCGCGCACTTACAGCACGCTCGCGCAAAAGCTCAATGCTTTGCGGCGTGCCAGCTGCTGTTTCGGTGGCGGTGTTTGCGTTCACCGCATGAGCACCCACCGCACCAGCGACCGCGGCGCCCGCGGCGGCGGCTGCACCGGCGCCTGCTGCTTCCGCTGCTGCGCCCACTGCATGAGCACCACGCTTGCGATCGGCACCAGCGTCTGCAGCGCGCGCGCCTGCGGCTCCCGTGCCTGCGGCACCGGCGCCGGCACCGGGGGTACCAGCGGCGCCTGCGCCTCCCATGCTTGCGGCACCCACAGCAGCAGGCTCTTCCACCGAAAGGTCAATAACATCGTTTGTGATAATCTTGCCAAAAACCGCCTCAAACGCTTCCTGTGCTTTTGATTTATCTTCTTCGCTTAAATCGGGAGAAATCAAATCACCCGCGGGAATAGGAAAGCCGCTTTGATCGGCCAAATGGGAAACCTGCTCGTACAAGGTGGTAACCACCATAACAGGAACGCCTTTTCCCCGTATTTCGCTTGCTTTGGCGCCAATACGCGCATCCACGCCGGCAACCAAAACCACCATATCGTTGTTGGCGGTATAGGCAGCTTCGGTACCATCAAGGTAACCCACCGTAATGCGGGCATGCGGGGCAGCACTCGCAAAAATAGAGCGCACATGCGCCACTACATCACTAGGTGCTGTACTGTCGATAATAACACTTACCGAAACAGGCGTTTGACGTGCATCTTCTATGTTTACCGCTTCGTCTATAACATCTTTAAAATTAGCAGGCAACTTCATATACGCTCTTCTTTCCAACCCCGGCGCTATGCGACCACACCGAACCAATTAAACCTAACATTACAAAGTTCACCAGCATAAACGATGAACCATAGCTTACAAACGGCAAGGGAATGCCCGTAATAGGCATCAATCCGCAGTCCATTCCAATATTTTCCAGAATTTGGAACAACCACATGCCTACCACGCACATTACTATCAAGGTTCCAAACAAGCTGCTGGCACCGCGCGCTATTTTGAACGATTGATAGATAAGCCCCAGGTACAGCGCCAAAAGCACACATGCACCCACGAATCCAAACTCTTCCGCTAAAACGCAGAAAATAAAATCGGTGGGAGCCTCGGGCAAATAGTTCAAGCTGGTTTGCGTGCCGTTTCCAAAGCCTTTGCCAAACAAGCCTCCTGAGCCAATAGCAATTTGTGCCTGGCGCAAATTATACCCGCTGTCGGAAGTATCGGCGCTGGGATCCAAAAACACCAGAATGCGATTGCGCTGGTAGTTCTTCAAAATGCGGTATTCCGTGCCGCCGCTTGACGTTTCGTATTTCAGCATTTCATCAAGCGCCAAAATGCCAAGAATGGCCACCACGCACGCCGCTATAGTAAGCAGCAAAAATTTAGGGCGCGCACCCCCTACCACCAGCGCCGTTGCATCTATGAACAAATACACCAAACCGGTGCCAAGGTCGGGCTGGGTCATAATGCATAAAAACGGAATGGCAAGAATAACCAGCGCTTTTAGGTACTCGCGCGGGTCGTCCAGGTGCCCGCCATACTTTGCCACTACGCTTGCCGCCAGAAGAAGAACGGTTACTTTTGCAAACTCGCCCGGCTGAAGCTGAATGCCAATTTTAATCCACGACTGAGCGCCTTTTGATTCAACACCAATAACGGGCAAATGCGGCGACAAAATTAAAACCACATTCACCACCAAAAGAATAACCATCATGTGCTCAAGGCGCCGGTAATCAAAATGCCATACCACCAGCATAGCCACAATACCTAAGGCAACGGTGGCAAGCTGGCGCGAAAAGCTGTAGGTTTCAGAGTCGTGCGAAACCGCAGAATATACCACTACCAGGCCAAACGCCACCAACAATAGCGCGTTTAACAAAAACGGCCAATTCAGGCGCCCTAAAAAGCCCGGCAATTTTGAGCCGCGATGCGCTTGCGGCGAAGAAGCATTTAAAGGTCCTATTTGTGGCGAAAGATAAGCCATTAATCTGTTCTTTCCTCACTGGTAGTTTCAAGCTCTACGTATTTACCGGAAGAGCCATTGATTCGTTTCATATCAGAAGCGCTAAGTTCTCCTGCATCGGCCTGTAAAAGCGCGTTCATCACTTCTGCCCCCACGGGCGCTGCCACGGCAGACCCGCCGCCGCCTTGTTCAATAAGAACCGATACTACGTATTTTGGGTCGTCGTAGGGCGCATAACACACAAAAACCGCGTAGTCTTCTTTTCCGGCAACTTCTGCCGTACCGGTTTTTGCTGCGGCATCTATGCCGTACTGATCAAAGCGCTCATACATTTCCCAGTTTTCGGTAACCACGCCGTGCAGGGCATCGCGCACAATTTTCAGATACTTCTTATCTACATCGGGCGTGCCAATTTCCTGCGTTTTGTGAGTAACCACAATTTCGCCCTGTTCATTGCGAATATCCTGCAACAGGTGCGGCTGAATAAGTTTGCCCGTGGCAACAGCGCCATAGGCAACAGCCAGCTGCAAAGGAGTAACCAAAACATAGCCCTGGCCAATAACCATGTTCGTCATGTCACCGCCGCGCCACGATGCTTCCTCGGGCGTGTCTTTGAAGTATTCCTTTTTCCATTCCGGCGTGGGAATGCGCCCTGTTGCCTCACCCGTAATGTCAAGCCCGCAGGTAGCACCCAGGTTGAACTTGCTCATTTCGTCTTGCAGGGCAGTTTCTGAAAGTGTTCCGTCTTGCGAAGCGTCCCAAAAATCTTTCGCAATTTCATAGAAGGTAACGTCGCATGAGTTCACAATAGACTCGTGCAAGGTTTCTGTTCCG
>CAVDDP010000029.1:0-9256 GCA_963607695.1 Hallerella sp. | reverse complement strand
TTCAAAACAACCCGCGCGTGCGCGTGGTAAGCTGGCCAAACAATGGTTTCAACTTCTCTGAAATTGTGAACTTTGGGCGCGAACAGGCGCGCGGTGAATATCTTTTGCTGCTGAATAATGATACTGAAATAATAACGCCCGATTGGCTTGAGCTCATGCTGGGCAATTGCGCACGCAAAGAGGTGGGCGTTGTGGGGTGTAAAATGTATTACCCCGATGACACTATTCAGCATGCCGGGTGTATTGTTATTGAAGGCGTGGCGTTGTCGTTTCGGCATGTGCCACGCGAAGGCACCAGCTATTTGAACCTGATGAACACCCAGCGCAATGTAAGTGCTGTTGCCGGCGCCTGTTTTATGGTAAGTGCTACGGATTTTGATGCGGTGGGTGGCTTAGACCCAGCGCTTTCCGTGGAATATAACGACATTGATTTTTGCTTGAAACTTCAAGAAGCGGGCAAGCTGAATGTGTATCTTCCGCAAGTGGAGCTGTACCATTACGAGTCAATTTCACGCGGGGCGCAGGACAGAGGCGCTCATTACGAAGAGCTGTGCTTGTTTGAATACCGCTGGAGCAAGCTCATTGGCGCGGGAGACCCGTATTACAACAAAAACCTTCAGCCAAGCCCTGAAAAAGTAATGCATTGGAAGTTTTAAATTGAAAACTACGATAGGGAAACTCTGGTATGGAAAGCCCTTGGAAGCAGTAAGGCACAATCATGAAATTATTTACGCACGCAAAAAAGCATAAAACCGTTCTCTTCATTTCTCCCACCGGGGATTTCTCTAATGGTGCGGAATGCAGCGTATTTCAGCTTATGAAGTTTTTAGCCGCTTCGGGGCATAAGGTTCTTAACGCATACCCTGCCTATTCCTTGTTTGCAGAAGACGTGTACCGAACCGCTATGCAAGAAGCAGGCGTTGTGCCCCTGCGCATAGATAGCCTGCGCTGGTGGCCCGATGCCCCCGGTGGAGACATCAACACGCCGGCTGATGCCCCCGCAGACCTTGATGCCATCAGGATTCTTCGCGAAATTATTCGCGAAAACGCCGTTGATATCGTTATTACCAACACGGTGAACATTTATCACGGTGCCCTTGCCGCCGCAGAAGAAAACGCAACGCATATTTGGCTTATTCACGAATACCCGCAGGATGAGTTTGCTTATTACCGTAATAAAATCAAGTTCATCAGCGCTTATTCCGATGCGCTTTTCTGTGTTGAAGGCCCTTTGAAGGAAAACCTTAAATCACGGGTGGGATTGCGTAAAATAGGCACGTTTCTTCCCTATACGAATGTGGAAAAATTGGAAGAGCGCAAGGCGGCAAACCGCAAAAAAGCGCCCGGCCAACCGCGGCGCATAGTGTGTATTGGCCTTCTCACGGAAAAGAAAAACCAGATAGAACTTTTGCGCGCGTATGCCAAGCTTCCCGATGAACTCAAAGAAACAAAGCTTTTGTTCATAGGTGGTTACGGGGAAGGTGACAGCTATTGGCGCTCATGCCGTGACTTTATTGCCCAAAATTCACTAGAGCATGTTTCTTTTGCGGGCTATTTGGAAAACCCGTGGAGTTACGTATCTGACCGCGACCTTTTGGTTCTTCCTTCAAAAAGTGAAACGTTTGGCTGCGTGTATACGGAAGCGCTTATGTGTGGCGTTCCTGTTGTGGCGGCGGATAATCCCGGGTTTAGCACCATACATACGCTCTTCGGCGCGGGGAAGCTTTACCCGCGTGGTAATGTTGAGGCGCTTGCGCATACCATAGAAGAAACGCTGCAAAACTTTGATGCAGAAAAAGCAAAGGCGAAAGCTTCTGCACGGCGTGTGCGCCGCGCATTTACGCCGAAAAATGCGTTTGCGCAGGTTATCGCGCGCGTTAAAAGCAACAAAAACCCACGCCGCAAGCGTGGCTACAATGCCACCCGCTTAAACAAACTTCTGGTGAAAACTGCCAGGTAAAAGCTGTCAGGTAAAAGCTATTTCTTTCTCAAAATAGCGCGGGCAATACTTTTTGCCAGTTCACGGCGGCGTGAGCCTAAAGGAAGCAGCGGGTCAAGCGCTTTGCGTAAGCCATTGGTTTCTGCAATAACGGGCTCATGAGAAAAATCAATGCGACGAAGCCTTATTTCTTCGGTGATTTTTCCCTTAGTGGCTCTGAGCACGCTTTCAACTAAGGTAGAAAGTTGCTGCTCGTAAAAAGGTGTTTCACGCGCGTATTCCCAGTACAGCGTATCTTTATCGCAACCGCCAGCCTTCCAGGGCTTCTCAAACCCGGCAAAATGCATAATCAGTGGGTTTTCATAGGCAGCCAAGTATTCCTCATACACTTTTGCGGGCGCAAAGCTACACACGTTTTGAATGCGCCCGCCGCAATTGTTCATAACATTCCACGCATTGTTTATATAAAGAACGCGGCCTTCGCAATGCTTATTCAATATGTCCTGGTCATCGTAGAGATATTTGGGCTCCGTAGCATATTCAAGCCATTGCTCAAAAGAATACAACGCACGCATTTGCTCTAAGTTCAGCACTAAAACGCCCGCTTGAAAATAGTCATAGGGGTTATGAAGGTGCAGTACATTTTTTGCGTAGCGCATGCGCGTGCCATCGCTTTTATTCAAATTGCCCAGGAAATCCGCATCGCGCGCCGCAGCAACAAGATTATCCTTTAGGTCAATTTCCCAAAGCTTTGAAATGTCACCCAAAACAACCAGGTCACAGTCCAGATAAATTACCTTATTGTAGCTGGGCATTACCTGCTGAATAAGAAAACGATAATACGTTTCTGTGCTAATGTGAGCATTGCTGGTTTTTAAGTTATAGCAATCTATCATGCCGCTCACCTGGGCAAAGCGAAGTGCGGCGTTCGAAAATTGCGAGAAAAAGTTATGCATTTGCGTTTTGTGCTCACGGGAGATGCCCGACTCCAAAACCACGATGTCGTAGAAATAATCCGGGGAAGCATTCTTCAGCAGCGAATAAAGTGCGGTGGTAAGCATGGGAACATACGCATCATCTGCCGCAAATACTACGGGCACCACGGGTTTTCCTTCACTTGGCACGCTTGCCAACACGGGGGCAGCAAAGGGCTCGGGGTGCTGGAAGTGCACGCATTGCAGTTCTTTGTGGCGCAGCTTGGGGTTGGTGCGCTTTTCGTGTATAAGCCAAATATTGAACAAGCGCTCTGACAGGTGCCCCGGCGTGCGCAGTGTTTCTTTGCTTAAGTGGGAAGGGTCCCATTGCTCAGTAAAGTGCTGCAACAAGGGGAAAAGCCAGGAGCAATACGCATCAAAAAGCTCTTTACGCATAATGAACATGTTGCAAAAACACGATTTGCTTCCCTGTAAGTAACGCTTGGCATCATCTGCATAATCTGGGTATTCTTTTTCAAGAAGGGAAATGATGCAATCCAAGTGCTCAATTTTCAAATGTGGTGCGCGTTTGTAGTGATCATATACGCTTTTATACCGCTCTGGGAAATTATGCACATCTTGAACTTTGGTGGTAATGATGTCCCAGCCTTCGATGGCGCCACGCATCGTTTCATCGTTTAAGCCATAGCGCGCCTGTGTTGCGCTATTTATGCGGCTATCGAAAATTTCTCCCCAGGGGTTTTCTTCGTATTCTTCGCCAGAAAAGTTGAAATAACGGCGATAGTGACAAAAGCCGTAATAGTTTGCATCTTTGTTTTTCCATGCCCAATATTGGGTGGTAAGTTCGCAATATTGGTTGCTTGCGTTGGCAATATTTTCGCCTGAATCATTTTGATATGCCCACATAAAACGCGCTTTTGCAAGAGATGTGCCCGATTGCACGGGCTGCAAAATATCGCTTTGGAAGGTAGCCACCTCTTTGTGGGTGGTTACAAAAATGCGCATCGGCTGTGATTCGTAATCTATCTCTTTGATAAGCGTAGGGGCATCCGCCACCACAGCGCCACATTTGCGCTCAAGTTCTAAGGTGTGTTCAAAGGCTTTTGCGCGCATGGTGTGGTAGCGCGCAGAGCCTTCGCCTTCCACTTTTGAATCAATGCGTTTTGCCAGGTCAATCAACGTAAATAGCACGTCACCTTGAGCCAGGTTTTCTTCAGTGCTAAGCAGCGCGTATGCACGGTCGCGCACAAAGCGCCAGAGTTCGGCTGCTATTGAACGCGCCGGCCACCATTCGCTTGCATACGAAAGCGCATCTTCCCAATCGTTCACGTTCAGATTGTCAACAAGCTCATTCATAGAATGGGCAGCAAGCAAATCGCGCATATCGCTTGCGCGCTCATCGAAATCTGTGCGTTCAAAGTTCAAACCTTGCGTGCGTACAAAGGAGCACGCGGTGTTATATGCTTGAGAATCGGCACTGCACCAACGCTTGAACTGGTCAAATGCGTAGCCTTCGCCAAAGGTATCGCCACGCCCCAGGTGATACTCATACCATGCGCTGCCCACAGCGCGGTAGCTTTTCGCGTACGAACACAATACAAAATTCGCGTAAGCGTCATCGGCAAGCGACAAGTTCACCTCTCCCAGCGCTTTCCATGCGCGGCGAACAAGCGCACCGTTATACACTTTATGCGTTACCTGCCAATCAAAGCCATCGGCTTGCGCAAACTGGTATTTCAGAATGTCTTCGCCCGAAAGGCTTCTTACCGGCGGCGTCAAAAAGCGCTGCATGCCTTCGCGCGCCTGCCGTGCTGCAGCGTTTTCTGCTACAACATGCGCGGCAAAATGCAAAATATCAACGGGGTTTGCTTCCAATTCTGCATCAAGGGCAGCAAAAGCACCGGGCGCAAAGGTGTCATCCTGGTCCGCAAACAGCACGTATTCGCCACAAGAAGCCAAAACACCACTGCGGCGCGCTTGCAGGGTGCCGCAGTTTTGCGCATGGTGAAGTAGTTTTACGCGCGGCTCATTTGCAAACAAAGCGTCAAGCGCTTCGCCTGAATGTTCAGGGTCGCAATCGTCAACAACAAGCACCTCATATGAATCATAATTTTGAGCAAGGATGCTTCCAACGCATTCTTGAATATAAGGAAACCCCTTATAAAAGGGAATAATTACAGAATAACGTGGCATTCAAAAACCTTATCTCGGGTAAGCAATTGCTCTATAGTACAATAGCGGGCGCAAGCCAGAAATGTGCTGCTTCTTAGAATACCGCAAGAAAGGGTGCGTATGACGTGCTTTGAACCCAAAAACATTATTGTCACCGGTGGGTGTGGGTTTATTGGGTCTAATTTTGTGCGCTTTGTTGCGCGCGAACACCCCCGGGTGAACATAACCATACTGGATAAACTTACGTATGCTGCCAACAAAAATAATGTTGCCGATATGTTGGGCAAAAATGTAGAGCTGGTGGTGGGCGATATCTGCGATGCGCCGCTTTTGGACAAGCTGGTGCCTGGTCACGATGCAATAGTGCACTTTGCTGCTGAAACTCACAACGACAATTCCATTGCAAACCCTGAACCGTTTTTGTATGCCAATATCGAAGGCACGTTTCGCCTGTTGGAAGCGGTGCGCGCACACAACGTGCGCTATCACCACGTAAGTACCGATGAAGTATATGGTGACCTGGCGCTTAACAGCCCGGCAAAATTTACGGAAGAGAGCCCCTATAATCCCTCTTCGCCCTATAGTTCTACCAAAGCGGCAAGCGATATGCTGGTGCGCGCCTGGACACGCACCTATCACTTGAAAACCACTCTTTCAAATTGTTCCAACAACTACGGGCCTTATCAGCATGTGGAAAAGTTTATCCCGCGGCAAATTACCAATATCTTGTGCGGCAAGCGCCCCAAGCTTTACGGTACCGGCATGAACGTGCGTGACTGGATTCATGTGGAAGATCATGCCAGTGCGGTGTGGGAAATTCTTACGAAAGGAACGCCGGGCGAAACGTACCTGGTAGGGGCGCAGGGCGAAAAAAGTAACCTTGAGGTCATACATGCCATTCTTGCTGCGCTGGGCAAAGATGCAAACGATTTTGATTGGGTGCCCGACCGTGCGGCTCACGACAGGCGCTATGCCATTGATTCCTCAAAATTGCGCCGTGAACTGGGGTGGCAGCCGCAGCATACCAACTTTGCCGAAGGCCTGGCAGAAACCATTGCGTGGTACCAGGAAAACCGGGCCTGGTGGCTTCCTGCAAAAGAAGCCACGGAAGCCGCGTATGAAGCTCAGGGTAGGTAAGGAAAGTGGCTGCCATGTTAAATGCGGAATACGAAAAACCGCTTGCGGTGCACGATACCAATATCGCAGGTCTCAAAGTGGTGGACTTAAGCGTGCATGCCGACGCGCGTGGCTGGTTTAAGGAAAACTGGCAAAGCGCAAAGATGGGCGCACTTGGCATTCCTAACCTGCACGTGGTGCAAAACAACGTATCGTTCAATGTAAATGCGGGCACCACCCGCGGCATTCACGCCGAGCCGTGGGACAAGTTTGTCTCGCTTGCTTCAGGTAAAGTGTTTGGCGCCTGGGTTGACCTGCGCGCTGGCAGTGCTACGTTTGGTGCATGCTTCACCTGCACGCTTGACCCTACCACGGCAATCTATGTGCCGCGCGGCGTGGGCAACAGCTTTCAGGCGCTTGAAAACAATACGGTTTGCACGTACCTGGTGAATAAGTACTGGTCTGCTGCGCTCAAGCACACCTACACCTTTGTTAACCTTGCCGACCCTGACCTGAATATTCCGTGGCCCATTCCGCTTGATAAAGCAACCATAAGTGAAGCTGATAAAAACCACCCTTTGCTCAAAGACGTTGCCCCTATGCCACCAAAGCGCACGTTGGTTACGGGGTGCAACGGCCAGTTGGGGCAAGCCGTTCGTGCTCTTGCGCAAAAGCGCTGTTTATCTGCCTTTTTTGATTTTAAAAGTGGGGAAGAATTCGATATAGCCAGCGCAGACGCTTACGATACCGTTGACTGGGATTGCTACGCCACCGTTATCAACTGCGCCGCTTATACGGCGGTAGATGTGGCGGAAACGCTCGAAGGCCGCGCTGCCTGCTGGGCTACAAATGCAACAGGGCCAGCGCTTTTGGCGCGTACGTGCGCTGCGCATGATATCACGCTGGTTCACGTGAGCTCCGATTACGTGTTTGATGGCACCGCGAAGGTGCACGGGGAAGATGAAGCTTTCAGCCCGCTTAACGTGTACGGGCAAGCAAAAGCTGCGGGGGACCTGGCGGTTGCAACTTGCCCCCAGCATTACCTTATTCGTTCAAGCTGGCTCGTGGGCAACGGTAACAACTTTGTAAGAACCATGTGTGCGCTTTCTAACCGCGTTGCAGCGGGGGAATTAGATCACGTAACGGTAGTAAATGACCAGATAGGGCGCTTAACGTTTGCGAACCAGGCGGCAGAAGCGCTGTTTTGGCTGCTGGGTTATCGCCAGGGCGACCTATTCCCCAGCGCGCCGTGCGAATATGGTACGTATAACGTTACCGGTGCAGGTGCCGTTAAAAGTTTTGCCGAAATTGCGCGCATGTGCTTTAACGCGCAAAACGGAAACGGCGAAAACGTGGTGCCGGTAAGCACCGCTGAATATTGCGCCAACGCAAAAACACCCGTTGCGCCGCGGCCACATAACAGTGCATTGAGCTTGGCAAAACTTGAGGCTACGGGTTTTCCTTTGCGCAACTGGGAAAACGATTTAAACGACTATTTGCATGAGATGCGCCAGCATAACTAAGCCCGCACTAATAAGCCATCGACAAACGCATACCGGTAAGTGTACGCAAGTTAAAGCGCCAGCGCAAAAGCGCTGGCGCATCTTTTTCTATTCCTTCACGCTGGCATAAAACGTGGCGGCTCCAAAAAGCCCGCGCAACGCGCCACCCTTCCAAATGGGCAAATCCATAAACTCCGATACCGTGGGAACCAACGGTGAGCAATCAACATAGTGCCCTTTATCGTTTAACTGCGTGGTGTCTTGTGCGCGCCAATAAATATCGTTTGCATCCGTTAAATAGAGAAGATCTTCACCAATTTCCATATAGGCGGAATGGTTTGCCCGTAAGTAATTGGGAAGCTCCTCTAAAGATATTTCCAGCGCTTCATCTGCCTTCTTTCCCATACTATGTCCTTTCTCTCACGGCAGCGGCTTGGGGCCGCTGCCACGTATTCCCAAAACGTTTATGCGTGTGCTGCCACATTGCAGCAGGGCGCCTTTGCACCGCCGCTTGCAGCAGCGCGCTTTTACGCCGCCGCCTGCAGCACCCGCACCCACCGCGCCGCTATGCGCGTGCTGCCTGATACGCTTCAACCAACTTTGCTTGCACTTCTACCGGCGCTTGCTCGTAATCTTTCATCTCAAGCGCATATGAGCCTGACCCGCGGGTAAGCGAGCGCAAGTCTTTCGTGTACGAAATAACATTTGCGTACGGCACGCGTGCAATAATAATGGTGTCGCCATCGTCGTTGGAGTCGGTTCCAATAATGCGCCCGCGGCGAACCGAAATATCACCCATAACGGCGCCTGCGTATTCCTCCGGCGTGGTTACTGAAACTTCCGCAATGGGTTCCAGAATCACCGGGTCGGCCTTGGCGCACGCTGCCTGAAAACCAATGCGCGCCGCTGTGCGGAATGCCATTTCGTTGGAGTCAACGGAATGGTAGCTGCCGTCATAACACGTGCACTTGATGTCTACCAGCGGATACCCCGCCAAATAGCCGGCTGCCATGGTTTCCTGCACGCCTTTGTCTACAGCAGGAATAAGGCCGTTGGGAATGGCGCCGCCGTGAATGTCATCCACAAACTCATAACCGGCACCCGGGTTAGGCTCAAGGCGCAACCAGCAATCGCCAAACTGGCCACTGCCGCCCGTTTGCTTCTTGTGGCGCCCTTGCGCTTCTGCCATCTTGCGAATAGTCTCGCGGTAGGGAATGCGCACCGGCACGGTGTGCACGGCAATGCCTACCTGCGACTCCAGGCGCGCAAGCAAAAGTGATGCCATGGTGTCACCCATGCAACGAATAACCGATTGATGCGTTTCCTCGTTGCGGTCTATCACCAGCGTTGGGTCGTTTTCTGCCGCACGAGAAAGGAAGGTGCCCAGCTTATCCTCGTTTTTCTTGTCGTCGGCCTCAATAACAAGCGGGTAGTGCGGGGTAGGCATGGGAACCATGGCAACGTCAACTTCGCCGGTTTGCGATAAGGTGTCGCCCGTAATGGTTTCGGCCAGCTTGGGAACTACAATAATGTCGCCTGCCTTCGCGCGCTTTACCTCTTTTGTTTCTTTGCCCATCATTAAATACAGGCGC
>CAVDDP010000028.1:0-4671 GCA_963607695.1 Hallerella sp. | reverse complement strand
CCGTGCCGCGCCGCCAGCACCAGCGCCAGCACGCCAGCGCACTGCGCCGCGCCGCCAGCACCGCCGACGCACCCACGCCCAGCGCCGCAGCGCCCGGCGCACCAGCGCCCCTACTTCTTCAAAACCGCTTTCAAAACGGGGGTCAAAATAGCGGCGGCAACAGCATTCATGGCAGCAGTGCCAAAAACCATCACGGCGTACATGGCAAACACGGCAACAATATCCACATGATTAATACCCGCGCCCACAATCAAAGCAAAGCAATACCCCGAAACAACGGTAGAGATAAACGTAATAACAACGGGGAACGCAACGTTTTGACACGCCTTGTTTTCCGCTGCAATTTTCGAGAATCCCAGCACCAAAAGCCCGCACACCAAAGCGCCCAAGGCTTCCGATGCAAAATTTACCAACGGAGTAGCGTTAAGCATAGGAATCTGGCTTACCAGGCCCACAAGCAAGCCAATAACCACGGCCTGAGCTGGCTTTGGCTTCGTAAGAATAATTGCCAGGCAATACATAGCAATCATGAAGTTGGGTTTCATGCCTGCAAACGTTAAAAAGCTTGAAACCGTTAATTTGAGCACTGCACCTGCGGCAATAAGAACCGCAATCAGAATAAGGTCCTGAACTGAAAACCCTTTCTTTTCCTGAACTGCTACTACTCGTTTTTGCGCAACTTGTTCTGCCATTTTTTTCTCCTAATCTCGTTAAAGCAGATAACTACGGTCTTGCGCATGAATTGCCTTCCCACAACGTTAGAGCAAATAAAAAAGCCTGTCCTTGCAAGCGCGCGTTCAAAGAACACATGCTTAAAAGGACAGGCTTGTAACCTGCGGTGCCACCTTTTTTGACTTAAACTTTCGCTTAAGCCCTCTTTTTACTACGCTATCACGCAGCTTGCCTTTAACGCAGGCTCACGGTCCAGATACTCAGCTTTTTTCGCTTAGCGCAGCCCACGCCTAAACGCGCCGCACAAGCAAAAAGCCTTTCCCTTTTCCCTCGGCGATCCATTTGCCATTTAGCATACTGCGGGATTCTCAGCATCGCCCGCTCTCTGTAAGTGCCCGAATGGTTTGATCTTCGCCTCAACGGTTTGAAGGTCTATTCAATTTGCAATGCGCACACTTTAGCACTGGCAAAAACAAGCGCAAGAGGCGCATGTGCAGAATTCACAAACTTGAAACAAAAGGCAGGGGAAGCTGTTGGCGCGCACGCAGCGGGCGCGGGCGCAACTATCCGCGCACTTCTGCGCCGGTGGCACCCGCCACCTTCTTCAGCATTTTTGCGTGCGTCTTTTCCACTTCTTCGCTGGTAAGCGTTCTGTCGGCCACACGATACACCAGCTTGAACGCCATGGACTTCTTGCCCACACCAACACGCTCGTCATCGCGATACACATCAAAAAGCGAAGCGCTTTCCAGCATTTTGCCCGCCGCACTGGTCATGCATTGCATCAGGCGCTCGCACGTTACGTCTTCGTCAACCACAAACGCAACATCCATAGCAACGGCCGGGAATGCCGGAACATCCACGTAATCACGTGCCGGGCGCGCGCTGCGCAACAGCGCATCTAAATCAAGCTCAAACGCAACAACCGGTGCTTCCGCTTCAAACGCCGCAACAGCCAGGGGGTGAATCTCGCCCACCCAGCCAAGCACGGTGCCACCAGCAGAAATCTCTGCCGCACGCCCCGGTTGCAAGTGCGGCGCTTCCTCGGCCGATAACGCCTTAAAGCGCAGTTTTGCCACCGCAAGCTCGCGGCAAAGATTCTCAATCACACCTTTTCCATCAAAGAAATCAAACGGCGCCGGCGCATGGTTCCACTGCTTATCGCCAAAGGCACCCGCCAAAACGCCTGCCACTTTCACACGCTCTTTGGGCTTTTTGCGGCCTTCTGCCGCGGCAAAAACCACGCCCACTTCGTAGAGCTGCACGTTTTTCACGCCACGGTTTTGGTTGTACGCAACCGAGCGCATAAGCCCCGGAATAATGCTTTGGCGCATAACACTTTGCTCCACGCTCATAGGGTTCAAAAGCTCTACCGCCTGGCCAAGCCCCAGTTTTTCGGCATCCATGCGCAGCTTCTCAAGGTCGGCCGGGTCTGCAAAAGAGTACGTCATGGTCTCGTTCAAACCGCAGGCACGCAGCGTATCGTGCAAAAGTGCGGTACGCTGCTGGTTCACGGTTTTCACGGCAAAGCGGCCGCGCCCGCCCGGCAGCGTAGAGGGAATCAAATCCATGCCGTATAAGCGCAGCACTTCTTCGTACAAGTCAATTTCGCGCTCAAGGTCGGGGCGGAAGCTGGGCGATACTACATCCAGCACGCCTTCATCGTTTGTAGCAGTAACAGTGCATCCCAAAAGCTCCAGCGTTTCCTGAGCAAATTCGCGGGAGATTTCGGCGCCCATCATCTTTTGGAAGCGCTCAACGCGGAATATATTGTGGAAGTTTTCGCTTACCTGCTCCCACACATCAATAATGCCCTGATCGTTCGAGCGCGCATGAACAACGCTTCCACCAGCAACTTCAACAATAAGAGCAGCGGCGGCGGCACTACGAATATCAATGTCGTGGTCATCTACCCCGCGCTCATAGCGCATGGAGCTTTCACTGATAAGCCCCAGGTTGCGGCTGGTGCGGCTGGTGCGCCCCGCCTCAAACGTTGCGGTTTCCAGCAAAATGTCGGTGGTTTCTTCTGTTACTTCCGTATCTAAGCCACCCATAACGCCGGCAAGCGCCACCGCTCCTTGCTCGGGGGTAGAAATAACGGTCATGTCGGTAGTTAAGGCGCGATCGGTTCCATCAAGCGTTACCAGGTGCTCGCCTTCTTCGGCGGCGCGAATAACCACGTTGGCGCGCCCTTCGGCATTTTGCAATTTTGCCAGGTCAAACGCGTGAAGAGGCTGACCAAACAGGAACAAAATGTAGTTCGTTACATCCACCACATTGTTAATGGAGCGCTGCCCAATAGCAGCAAGACGCTCAACCATCCAATCGGGGCTCGGGCCTATTTTTACGCCACGAATCACGCGTGCCGCATAACGGGGGCAGCGTTTTGCGTCTTCAACCGTAATGCTCACTAAATCTTCCAGCGCTTCGCCTTGTGCATCAAGCTCAAGCTTTTGCGCCATTTCATGCACGGGGTTTTTGTATCCCGTGCGATACATGGCACCTACCTCACGCGCAAAACCCACAATCGATAAGCAGTCGGGGCGGTTTGGCGTAATTTCCAGGTCAAGCACCGTGTCGGTTTGCTTCAGGTAATCGGCAAGAGGGGTGCCAACCGGGGCATCATCGGGCAAAACCCAAATGCCACTGTGGTCTGAGCCTAAGCCCAATTCACGCTGCGAACAGCACATTCCGTTAGATGCTACGCCGCGCAGCTTGCCTTTTTTAATCTTAACGTCGCCCGGAAGCTGAGCTCCCACGCACGCAACAACAACCTTAATGCCTGCCGCAATATTCGGGGCTCCGCACACAATTTGCAGCGGTTCATCTTGGGCAACATCCACGGTAACCACATGCATGTGATCACTATCGGGGTGCTCAACGCAGGTAAGAACATGCCCCACCACTACCTTATCAAAAGCAGCGCCCAATTTTTCAACGCCTTCTACCCCCGTGCCCGTTAAATCCAAACGGTCACAAAACGCCTTGGTATCGGCGGGAACATCAACGTAATCAGAGAGCCACTTTAATGAAACTTTCATGCTTTATCCTTTGCTTTCAAAACAATTGGTTTATACGCGCAATCGCACGCACGCCTTGCCGGCGCACGCCGCAATTAAAGTACGTTTAGGTGAATAGAACAAGCACGCAGCTATGAGTGCGCCAATTCACGTAACTTCACATTGTAATGCTTTCGTGGATAAGCATTGCGAAAAACCATCCATACACACAAGAAAGCCCATGAAAAAGGGAAAGGGGAAGAAGCCGCAGAAGCCCCCGCCGCGTGCTGCTGCGCCAGCGAAGCACTTGCCGACCGACGCCAACCGGCGCACCCCTGCCCCTACAGCTGAAGCGTTTTGTCTGCCTTTGCGGCAAGTTCCCTGTCGTGCGTAGCGTAAAGCAGCCCCGCCTCGCCCGTTTTCACACGCGCAAAAAGCGCTTCGGTAACCAGCAAAGCGTTTTCGGCATCAAGGTCATTCGTGGGCTCATCGGCAATAATAAGCTGGGGGTTCATAAGAAGAGCGCGCGCCGTAGCAATGCGGCGTTTCTGCCCAATTGAAAGCTGATGCGGGAAGTAGTTAATGCGCTCGCCCAGCCCAAAATGCTCCAGCAATTCTTTGGCACGCATCGTTGCCTCCTGGTCTTTGAGCTTAGCATCGGCGCTTTTCGCAAAATCGGCCGCAAGCGCAGCGTTTTCCCAGGCACGCAAAGACCCTATAAGCTGAGTATGCTGAAACAAGAAACCAATTTTCTCGGCACGATACGCGGCTTTTTCACTATCACTAAGCGCAAGCACATCCACGCCGTTGAAAAGTACTTCGCCTTTACTGGGCTCAAGCAAAAGCCCCACAATGGAAAGTAAGGTAGATTTACCCGCGCCCGATGGAGCAACAATAGCAACGCTTTCCCCCTGGTCAAGCGTAAAAGATACATCCTCTAAAATATGCGTTTCGCCATAATATTTCGCAATATTGTTAACTTCTAAAAGCATGTTTACCT
>CAVDDP010000027.1:0-2412 GCA_963607695.1 Hallerella sp. | reverse complement strand
GTCTTTATGCGAGAACGTAGAGCACGCCAGCACGTTTGCGCCGCACTCCGAAAGAACCTGGGTCACATCACGCAGAAGGCTTAAGCGATCCATTGCTTCTATTTGCACCTCAACCTCGTACGACACATCGCGGCTTGACTCCTGCGCCCATTGCACCTCGATAATGCGCTCGGCGCTTTGCTTAAGCTGAGCAGCGTTGGGGCAATCTTCGCGGTGAACCGAAATGCCGCGCCCGCGGGTCACAAAGCCCAGGATAGGATCACCCGGAACGGGGTTGCAACAACGCGAAAGGCGCACCAGCACGTCATCTAAGCCCTTAACAATAACGCCGTTGGAGGAAGATGAATGCTTTTTGTTGGAGTTGCGTGGGCTTTTCACGGTGGTAAGCATGGGCGGCACCACTGGTTTGTTGGTGGCCGAGGTTACCATAAATGAATCTTTTTGCTCAACCGAGCCCGCATCTACCAGCAGTTTTATCACGCGATTCGCAATATGCTGTGCACTTTCTACCCCTGTGCCAATTTGCACCAGCATATCCTCGGGGTCGTTAAAGCCCAGCTGCTTAGAAACGCTTTGTGTTGCACGCATCATGGTAGCGTTGGAAATGCTGGAGTTGTGCTTCTTCACCTCGCGCGTAAGCTTATCGCGCCCCAGCTGCAAATCGTCGCTTCTGCTAATGCGCGAATGGTACGCGCGAATCTTTGAGCGCGCGCTGGGCGTTTTGACCAGGTTCAGCCAATCGCGCGAGGGCGTGGCGCTTTTTTGCGTAAGAATTTCAACGCGGTCGCCACTTTGCAGCTCATACGTAAGCGGCACAATAACGCCGTTCACTTTTGCACCAACGCAATGGTTTCCCACTTCCGTGTGAATAGCATAGGCGAAGTCGATGGGAATGGAGCCCGCGCGCAGGCTTTTGACCTCGCCTTTTGGCGTGAATACAAAAACCTCGGTAGGTGCTAAGTCCACTTTGAGCGACTTTAAAAATTCACGGGAATCTTGCGTTTCGTCGGCCCAGTCAACCATTTCACGCAGCCACGCCAGCTGCTTATCAAGCTCAAAATCGCCGCGGGTAGCGCCTTTTTCCTTATAGCGCCAATGGGCCGCAATGCCATATTCGCTTTGCGCATGCATTTCTTCCGTACGAATTTGCACTTCCAGCGGCCGCGCCGCAGGGCCAATAACCGTAGTGTGCAGGCTTTGATACATGTTCTCTTTGGGCATGGCAATGTAGTCTTTGAAGCGCCCGGGCATGGGGTGCCACAGCGTGTGAACGGCACCCAGTGCGGAATAGCAATCCTTGATATCTTTCACAATAATGCGAACGGCAATCAGGTCGTAAATTTCCGAGAAGCCTTTGCCACGCTGCGTCATTTTTTCGTAGATGGAATACAAGTGCTTGGGGCGGCCTTCTATACGGCACACAATGCCCATGCGGTCTACTTCTTCCCGCAAAATGCCCATGACCTGGGAAAGATACGCCTCACGCTGGGCGCGGCTTTCCATAACCATGCGCGCCACCTGCTTGTATTTGTTGGGCTCCAGGTAGAAAAACGACAAATCTTCCAGCTCCCACTTAATGGAGCTAATGCCCAAACGATGCGCAATAGGCGCATAAATTTCCAGCGTTTCGCGCGACTTGAAAATGCGGCGGTCTTCACGCAGGGCACCAAGCGTACGCATGTTGTGAAGGCGGTCGGCCAGTTTAATGATAACAACGCGAATATCTTTGCTCATGGCAACAAACATCTTGCGAATAGTTTGCGCCTGCTCATCGGATAAATTCTCAACCTCAATGCGCGTGATTTTTGTTACGCCATCTACCAGCTGCGAAACCGCTTCGCCAAATTGCTCGGCAAGCTCTTCCGTTGTGGTTTCGGTGTCTTCCACCGTATCATGCAGAAGAGCGGCGCAAATGGTTTCGGCATCCATGCGCAGGCCAGACAAAATAATGGCAACCTCCACGGGGTGTGCCACAAACGGTTCGCCCGATTTTCGGCATTGACCTTCGTGCGCACGCGCCGCAAAGCGATACGCTCGTTCAACCATGGCAAGTTCCTCTTGGGAAGCATATGATTCCATGGCTTCCTGAAGTACATGAAAGCGCTGTTCAGGCGTGAAGGTGCCGGGAGCAATGCTGCCGGTAAGGGTGGTAGGAGCATAGGGTTTATCGCTGCCTGTTTGGTAGCCAAGCAGCAGTTCGCCGTTTTTGTCGAACGACACGTTTTCCAGCGCAACGCCCAGCTTTTCTGCATCGCGAAACGTGTCATAGGGGGAGGCGAAGTCTTTGGACGCGGGCTCGGCTGCAGCTGCAGGTGCGGCGGCGGTAGGTGCAGCGGCGGGCTCGGCTGCAGCTGCAGGTGCGGCGGCGGGCTCGCTTGCAGCTGCAGGTGCGGCGGCGGGCTCGCTTGCAGC
>CAVDDP010000026.1:0-3821 GCA_963607695.1 Hallerella sp. | reverse complement strand
CGATACTACTGGCGACAGTGGCAATAGCGGCGGCGAAGCTGGCGGAGACAGCGGAAACACTACCGGTACTGGCGGCACCACAAAATCGCTGGGTACCTCGAAAGATACCACCACTTCAACCTCTTCTACAAAATCTTCTACGGAGAAATCCGCTGATGAGAGCGACGCTAGTGCAGATGAGGTGGTATATACCGCGCAGCTTACGGATAGCGATGAAGCAGCTGCTACCCCCATCAGTCTTAGTGCGCAGGAGCAGGAAAACACCAGCAGTTTCCCCTGGCATATTGTTTTGATTGCTGCCGCTTTGCTTTTGGTTGCAGCTCTTGTTGCGCGCATTGTATTAGGCACAAAAGACAAGGCAGAAGCGGCTGGCGCTGGTATGGCTGGCGCTGAAGTAGCCGGCGCGGAAGTAGCTGGTGCTGGCACGGCTGGCGCTGTTAGCGAAAGCGGTGTAGTGCAGCCACAAAGTGAACCGCAAAACGATGCACCTGAAAGTGATAAGGAAGCGTAGTTGCCATGGATTATCAAAGTGTTGAAAGCTTGGTAAAAGAGGGGAGCTTTACGCAGGTCAATAGCGTAATTGCCCCTTTAGATGAAGCGGCAAAAAAACAAGCGCTTGACCACTGGAACAGCGTGGGAAAACCAGTTGGTAGTTTAGGCGTTCTTGAAGACCTTATCATTCAAATTGCGGGTTTGAAGGGAAGCGCAAAAGTGGAAATTGGCAAGCGTGCTGCTCTTCCATTTTGTGCTGATAACGGTGTTGTAGAAGAAGGCGTTTCGCAAGCGGGCTATGACGTTACTTCTATTGTGGCTGAAAATATGGGGCGTGGGGCTTCGTCTGTTTGCGTGATGGGAGCTTTAGCGGGCGTAACATGTCATCCGGTAGATGTTGGTATGGTCTACGATGCCGAAGGTGTTTTGAACCGCAAAATTGCACGTGGTACCAACAACTTTACCAAAGGGCCTGCCATGAGCCGCGAGCAAGCGTGCCTTGCCCTTGCCATTGGCATTGAATGCGTTTATGACCTGGTGCAACAAGGCTACGACATCATCCTTTCTGGCGAGATGGGCATTGGAAACACCACCACATCAAGCGCTCTTGCTTCTATTTTACTGGGGCTTCCGGTAGAAGAGGTAACGGGGCGTGGCTCGGGGCTTTCCGATGAGGGCTATGCACGAAAAATTGATGCCATTAAACGCGCCTTTGCGCGCAATAATCCAAACCCTAACGATGCGCTTGACTGCCTTGCGAAAGTGGGCGGCTTTGACATTGCCGCTATGGCAGGCGCTTTTATTGGCGGCGCTCTTTTCCGCGTGCCGGTTATTATCGATGGCCTGATTAGCGCTATTGCTGCTTTGGTGGCAGTTCGCCTGTGTCCCGCAAGCCGTTGCGCTATGATGGCTTCTCATGCTTCTTTTGAGCCTGCAGCTACCGCAGTGTTGAAAGAGCTGGGTGTTCGCCCCATTATTTACGCCGATTTGCGTTTAGGCGAAGGAACCGGCGCGGCGTGTCTTCTTCCCTTGCTTGATATGGCGCTTACCGTGTATAACGGCTTATCGTTTGACCAAATTGGTGTTGAACAATACGACGTTGAGGTTGCTCCCCAATGATGATTTTACTTACGGGTGGCGCTGCGTGCGGAAAAAGCTATGTTGCCGAGCAGTTGGTAGCACGCTTTTCGGGGCAGCGCTACTACATTGCCACTATGCGTCCGTTTGGCGTAGATGGGCAGGAAAAAATTGCGAAGCATCGCAAAATGCGACAAGGCAAAAATTTTCAAACTATTGAGTGCTACGGCAACTTAGCGGCACTTACGCTTCCACAGAAAAATTCAGTGGTGCTGCTTGAGTGCATAACGAATTTAGTGGCCGATGAACTTTATGATTGCAATGGTATGCTGCAGCCCATTGAACAAGTGCAATCCCGTGTTTTGCAAGGCGTGCAAACGCTTAGTGAGCAATGCGAAAACGTAATAATAATTACCAATGACGTGGGCAGTGATGGCATGCTCTACGAGCAAGAAACAAAAGACTATGTGCATTTATTGGGTGCCATCAATTGCATACTTGCAGCTCAATGCCATGTTGTTATTGATATGTCGTGCGGTATTCCTTTTATGGTGAAAGGTTCGCTTAAAGGCATTAATAATAAAGAGGCAAAGCAAGGGGAAGTGTTGGCGCTATGAAGAACGTAAAAACATTTCTTTGCTCGGTTTGTCTTGCGTTTTCGTGCTTTTCGCGCATTCCTGTTCCGCAGGTGGAGTGGAATGAACGAAACATGCGTTTCATGATGGCGGGTTTTCCCTTTATTGGCGTTTGCATTGGTGCGGTGGTGTGGCTGTGGTCGTTACTGGTTGGCGCTGCATCGCTGGGAAACGTTTTGGCGGCCGCAGGTTTACTGCTTATTCCGGCAGGTATGAGCGGCGCCATTCATTTGGATGGCTTTTGTGATGTAGTAGATGCACTATCAAGCCATGCAGCTCCTGAAAAGAAGCGCGAAATCTTAAAGGACCCCCACGTGGGAGCATTTGCCCCCCTATGCGTTGCTTGTTATTTACTTTTGTACTTTGCTGTTGCATCCGAGCTCAATTTAAGCCGACATGCTGTGGCAGTTTTGGCTGCTACGTTTGTGCTTTCTCGCTGCGTGAGCAGCTTCTGCGTTTTAAGCATTGCGCGCTCAAGCGATAAGGGCATGTTGGCGTCGTTTCAAATAGCCGCAGATAAACGGCCCGTTATGGCTGTGGTGCTGGTGCTTTTTGTGCTGTCGTGCGTGTTTTGCGCGCTGTGGAGTGTGCCCGCAGCTGTGGCACTTGTTGTAGTTGCAGTTGCGGTAACGGTGTTTATCGTTCATATGGCACGCAAAGAATTTGGCGGCTGGAGCGGGGATATTGCAGGATTTCTGGTGCAAACGCTTGAACTGGCATTTTTGGTAACCCTTGTTGTTCTTCAGAAGGTGATGTTGCTGTGATACTAGTAACAGGTGGCATAGCTTCAGGAAAAAAGACGTATTTGCAAACGTGCGGTATAGATACTGCCGGGGCTTTTGACGCATGCAATTTTACCGGTGATATTGCCTGTTTAGAAAACGTGCAGGTGTTGCTTCATGCAGAAGAGCTGGTACGAAACGCTGCGCTTGATAGTGCAGCAATTGAGCGCTTGTTGAATATGAACGCCATAACGTACAACGAAGTGGGAAGCGGCGTTATTCCTTTAAGCAGGGAAGATAGGCTTTTCCGTGAGCGCGCCGGCTCGCTTTCTTCTTTGCTTGCGAAAGAGGCAACCTGTGTTGTGCGCATGGTATGTGGTATTCCCGTTGTGTTAAAAGGGGAAGCGCCTGATACAAGGGAAACACCCGGTACCGGGGAAGTGCCGGACCTGCTTCAAAGCCCGGCAAGCAATAGTTCTAACCTTTCCTAAAATCTGAAGGAAAGCCCATGCAACTTATCGTACTGCGTCATGGAAAAACGGCTGGTAACTTAGAAAAGCGCTATATTGGCACAACCAACGAGCCGCTTTGTAAAGAAGGCGAAGAGCAAGCACGCGCGGTGGGGGAAGTTCGCAGCGTTGCGCGCGTGTATGTAAGCCCGCTTTTGCGCGCGCGCCAAACGGCGCAGATTGCTTTTCCGTGTGCGCAGCAAATAGTGGTGCCTGACCTGCGCGAAATGGATTTTGGGGAATTTGAAAATAAGAATTACCAGGAGCTTGCGGGAAATGCTGCCTACCAGGCTTGGGTTGATGGAAACTGCGAAGCGCGCTGCCCGCAGGGGGAAAGCAAAGATGAATTTTCGCGCCGTACCGCTTGCGCCCTGCATGTTCTTTTA
>CAVDDP010000025.1:0-4669 GCA_963607695.1 Hallerella sp. | reverse complement strand
TTCGGAACTCTTTTGCGCAAGCGTAACCGTGGAAAGTTCACCTTGAGCAGGGGCGTTTTGGGAAGAAGTGCTGTAAACGGGCGCATAGGGGCAGCGCTCACCTTCGTAATTGACTGCCCAAAAAACCAAGCCACACGCAGGGGCGGTTTCTGCCGCGGCACTGCGGTTGCGCGCTTCAAGAACGCGGCTTATCCATTCGGGTTCCCTATGCCCCGCGCCCACTCTTACCAGCGTTCCCACCATAGTACGCACCATGGAATGCAAAAACGCATTGCCGCGCACCGTAATAACAAGGAAGTTCTCTTCCATTATTTGCGCAGGCTCTATCAGCACTTTTTCCACATAACGGCACGTTGGCTTGTCTTTTGCGGAAGCCGCCAAACAAAACGACTTGAAATCGTGCTCGCCCTCTAAAAGAGCCGCTGCCTGCTGCATTGCTTCAACGTTTAACGGTTTGGGAATATGCCAGCTAAAATCGCGCATGAAAAGCGGCGGCGTGGCATCGGTGCAAATGAAGTAGCGATACTCACGCGATACCGCATCAAAGCGCGCCGAAAAACCAGCGGGGCGCTGGTCAATATTTTTTACCGTAATCATCTCGTGTGTTAAAGCATTCAAGGAACGAAGCAGTGTTCGCTTTGACCTTCCTGCTACCGCTTGCTTAGGCACTTCAAATGAAACAACTTGCTGGCGCGCGTGCACTCCAGCATCGGTTCTACCTGCGCAAACGGTCTGCACCGAGCATTTGAACAAAAGCGAGAGCGCTTCTTCAACATTTCCTTGCACCGTAAGGCGCCCCGGTTGGCGCGCAAAGCCTGCAAAAGGGGCGCCGTTATAGCCCAGCGTGAGCGCATACGTGCACGTTTCAGGAGAAGCTTCAGCAAATTCCACCGCAGCGCCTGCCGCAGCGGCGCCCGTGCCCACCACGCTCACCCTTGCATCATCGGCAACACTATCCATGCAGCACATCTCTTCCAAACAAGCGCGAAAGCTCAAGCTCCAAAACACGCGACTGAGCATCCACATGAACGGGCAGTTCAGCGCGGAATTTTCGCCCATCGCCTTGCGTATACAAAAGCGTTACGCTATCGCTTCCCGGGAATTTTTTAAGCAGCGCCGTCAATTTTACCGACACATCCAAGTTGTACTCATTGGAGTACACGCTTATTTGTAAATGCGAAGGCCGCGCCTGTTCATCGCCTAGTTCAATAGCCTGAACTTCGTAAGCAATAATTTGACTTCCCCTGTCGCCACATTCAAACTTGCCTTTGATTTTAACCACAGCGTCTTCCACAATGGCGTTGGCATAATCGCTGTACTTAAAGCAAATGCACTCAATGGAACCCGTGGTGTCTTCAAGGGTGAATGTTGCCATGCGGTTGCCCGTCTTGGTAAGTTTGGTAACAACAGTGCTTACCATGCCCACAAAATCGGCATTGCGAATTTCTTTAGTACGCTCTGAAAGTTCGCCCATGGTGTACTTTGACATGCGCGCCAACATGCGCTCATACGGCGCAAGCGGGTGCTCCGAAACGTAGATTTTCATAATCTCTTTTTCGTACGCAAGCTTGGTGCGCTTGTCCCATTCAATGCCATCGGGGGGCGGAACTTCTTCCTCAAAGCCCGATTCTTCATCATTCCCAAACACATCAAACAAGGAAATTTGACCCGCTTCTCGGTCGCGTTGCCGCTTTGCCGCATTTTCAAGTAAGTTGGTATCGTCCACAAAGCTCATAAGCTGCTTGCGGGTGTACCCCGTTGAGTCAAAGGCGCCACCTTTGATCAGTGCCTCAAGCGTTTTTCGGTTATAGCACTTTGAATCCAAACGGTTCACAAAATCGTGCAGCGAACTGTACGGGCCATTCGCTTTGCGCTCCGCCACAATTGCTTCTGCCACATTGCGCCCCACGCCACGCACACCTACCAAGCCAAAGCGAATTCCCTGTTCAACGGGGGTAAATTCCTCATTCGACTGATTGATATCCGGCGGCAAAACGGGCGTGCCGTTATGGTTGCAGCTGGCAATATAGCGAATAAGTCGGTCAGTCTTTCCCATGTAACTTGAAAGAACAGCTGCCATGTATTCATTGGGGTAATGCGCTTTCAAATACGCGGTACGCATAACCAAAACGGCATAGGCGGCCGAGTGCGACTTATTAAAAGCGTACTTCGCGAACTTTTCGGCATCGTTCCAAATTTCTTCGGCAATTTCTAGCTTGTAACCATTTGCAACAGCGCCGGTGTTCCACTCTTCTTTCAGCTGACGCATAACGTCAAGCTTCTTTTTGCCCATGGCTTTACGCAACACGTCGGAACGCCCTGCCGAAAAGCCACTCATCTTCATGGAAACCTGCATAATTTGTTCTTGGTAAACCATGGTGCCATATGTTTCTTCCAAAATGGGCTTTAAGCGCTCATCGTAGTAGTGCACCTTTGTTTTACCACTGGCAACTTTAATGTAGTCTTCCACCATGCCCGATTCCAAAGGACCGGGGCGGTTCAACGCAATAGAAGCAACAATGTCGGAAAACTTACGCGGAGGCAAGCGGCTGAACAAGCTTACATATAAAGCGCCTTCTACCTGGAACAAGCCATCCATGTTTCCGCTTCTCATAAGCTCATACGATGCTTCGTCGCCTTCAGTAGGAATTTTTTCGGGAACAAGATTTAAGCCATAGCGCTCGTTGATGTTGCGGCACGCGCGGGAAAGAACGCCCAGAGTACGAAGCCCCAGAAAGTCCATCTTTAAAAGACCCAGTTCAGGCGTGTAATGGCCATCGTACTGCGTAATAATGCCGCCGCCTTTGGTGTCGCGCTTTACCGGCACATGGTCGGTCATGGGGTCACGGCAAATAATGGTAGCGCAGGCATGCACACCTTCGCCACGAACATGCCCTTCAATAGCGCGCGCGTCATCCACCACCGCTTTCACTTCAGGGTCGGTTTCATAAGCGGTTTTAAAGTCGGGGTTTGTTTCCAGCGCTTTATCAATGGTAATGCCCAGCTCATCGCCGATAAGCTTAGCCACTTTGTCGCCCACCGAATACGGATACCCCAAAACACGCGCGGCATCACGTACAGCATTTTTTGCCTGTAAGGTGCCAAACGTAATAACGCCGGCAACGTGGTCTTCGCCATATACTTCTTTAATGTGGTCAATTACCTCTTGGCGACGCTCATCTTCAAAGTCAACGTCAATATCAGGCATTTCCACGCGTTCAGGCGAAAGAAAACGTTCGAACATCAGGCCATTCGGAATAGGGTCCAAGTCGGTAATGCCCATAGCGTAGGCAACAACCGCGCCAGCCGCCGAGCCACGACCAGGCCCAACGCCAATGCCCTGACTACGCGCCCACGAAATGTATTCCTGCACAATCAAAAAATACGCCGGGAATCCTTGCTGGATAATAATTCCCGCTTCGTATTCCGCCTGCTTCTGCACGTTTTCAGGCACGGGGTCTCCGTAGCGCTCCTTTAAGCCCTTATCAATTTGCTTGCGAAAATAGCTCACTTCTGTTTCGCCTTCAGGCAAGGGAAAACGCGGAAGAATCTGCGTGCGGTCCAGCTCAACGTTAATTTTTTCTGCAAGCTCCACCGTGTTGTCACATGCTTCAGGGAAATCCTTGAGTGCTTCGCGCATTTCTTCTTCAGTTTTCATATAGAACTGGTCGTTGGCAAACTTCAAACGATTCGGATCATTGTAATTTGAGCCAGTTCCAATGCACATCATAATATCTTGCGCGCGAGCGTCTTCTTGCAGCAAATAGTGGAAGTCGTTCGTAGCAATAGTTTTAAGCCCGCAGAGTTTGGCCACTTCAGAAAGCTGCACATTCAAATCATGCTGCGTAATGCCACCGTCGGTGGTTAGCCCCTGATCCTGCAGCTCAATATAAAAGTCGCCCGGTTCAAAGGCGCTTGCAAACTTTTTTGCCCATTTCACCGCATCGTCAAAACGTCGCTCATCCAAAAGCTTAGGAACAAGCCCCGCAATGCAGGCGCTTGAACCAATGATGCCCTTGCCATATTTTTGAAGCATGGCAAACGTGGTGCGCGGCTTGTAGTAAAAATTATCCACGTGCGATTCCGACACAAGCTTCATAAGGTTCACGTAGCCCTCATTATTTTTAGCAAGAAGAAGAAGGTGATACAAGGGCGGCTTGCCATCGCGGCGTAGCTCATCGTCGGTAGTGAAATATACTTCGCAGCCGTAAATGGGCTTCACTTTTTTGCCCGTTTCCTTTTCAACCGCAACACAAGCATCACAAAGTTCCGGCACGCCGCTCATTACTCCATGATCAGAAATTGCAATAGCTGGCATGCCTAAATCGGCGGCACGACGCACCATGTCTTTGATGTGCGTTGCGCCATCTAACAGGGAATACTCGGTATGATTGTGTAAGTGAACAAATGCCATAATGTGTCCTTGAAGCGTGAGAAGTACGTGATTCTTTGAGTCTCTATTGTAGCGAAAACTTTGCGCAACAATAAGGGCGATATATGGTCTAAAGAAAAACCACGTTCGCAGGCAAGGTGGCGAAGGGTTGAGCGTAAAGCGTGTAGGCAGAGGGTTGAGGCGACTCTGCGAGGCTTGTGTATTAGAGGGTGCAAGCCGGAAGTTTTTCCAAAGAAGCATTATCCAAGCCGAGCCGTGTCGCCGAATGCCCTCTGC
>CAVDDP010000024.1:0-3506 GCA_963607695.1 Hallerella sp. | reverse complement strand
GGTTAATTGAATTTGTGCCGCCTGCAAAAACTCCTTGCTTTTGAAAATGTTTCTGCTATCATATGTCAGGTTGCACCCAAAAGGGTGTAGCAAGGGAATAAGCGCGATGCATACGCGAAGGCAGTGCACACCGGCTGACTTTCATGCGCAAGCGCGAAACGTTTTAACGCGTTACCTGTTGCTTATTATACAAAAAGCACTACGCAGGCAACCCTTTAAAACTTTCAAGCTGCTCAAAAAAGAAGCCAACATGCTACCGCCCCGCTCATAAGATATCGCCTTACGTTTATTCAATAAGGAGAAAGAATGTACGCTATCATCAAAACAGGCGGCAAGCAGTACAAGGTTGCCGTTGGTGACAAGCTCAACATTGAGAAACTTGATGCTGAGGTTGGCGCCAAAGTTGAGCTGCCCGCAATTTGCATTGTGGACGGCGAAAAGGTAGAGGCTGATCCTGCGAAAGCAGCTGCCACCAAAGTTGTTGCAACAGTGGTTGAGCAGTTCCGCGGCGATAAGGTCTTGGTGTTTAAGTTCAAGAAGCGCAAGAACTACAAGAAGCTTCGTGGCCATCGCCAGTATCTTACGCGTGTTCAGATCGAATCTATTGGTTAGTAAGGAGGGACACCATGGCACACAAGAAAGGTCTTGGATCCACTCGTAACGGCCGCGACTCTCACGCACAACGACTTGGCGTTAAGATGTTTGCTGGTCAGCAGGTAAAAACGGGTAATGTTATTGTTCGTCAGCGCGGTACTCATATTCATCCGGGCGAAAACGTTGGTCGCGGTAAAGACGACACGTTGTTTGCTTTGTGCGACGGCACCTTGAAGTTTACGCATGGTATGAAGCGCAAAGTTCATGTTATTCCTTCTGAAGAAGCATAACGCCGTTTGCAATATAACACCTCGCAATTAACAGTGCCCTCTGCCTGGCAGGGGGCACTGTTCGCATATAATGCCTTTGCCATGAAACAAAAGGGTAAAGGGCAAAATTGAGTAGATACTACGCATAATCTGTTGTAAAGGATGGGCATGTTCGTAGATAAAGTTCGTATTTTTGTGCAAGGCGGCGCAGGCGGCGCGGGATGCATGAGTTTTCGCCGTGAAGCACATGTACCCAAAGGCGGCCCCGATGGTGGCGACGGTGGGCACGGCGGAAACGTTATTGTGCAAGCCGATGCCAGCTTGTCTTCCCTGATAGAATACCGTTTTAAACACCACTTTAAGGCAAAGCGCGGCACCCACGGAAAAGGTTCGCGCATGCATGGTGCCACGGGCGAAGACATGATTTTGCGTGTTCCGGTGGGCACTATAGTGCGCCAGTATTTTGAGGAAACAAAAGAGGTGGGCGAACAAATTGCCGACCTTACTCACGATGGCGAACAAGTAACGGTTGCGCGCGGCGGCATGGGCGGCCGTGGCAACATTCACTTCGTAACTTCTACACGCCGCGCTCCTGCCTTTGCTGAACTGGGAGAACCCGGGGAAGAAGGCTGGATTGAGCTTGAGATGAAGCTCATGGCCGACTGTGCACTGGTGGGCATGCCTTCGGCGGGGAAATCTTCGCTTATTGCAAAAATGAGTGCGGCGCGCCCCAAGATTGCCGATTACCCCTTCACCACGCTTGTTCCCAACTTAGGGGTTGCAACCAGCGGCGATTACAGCTTTGTTATTGCGGATGTTCCGGGCCTTATTGAAGGCGCGCACGAAGGCCGCGGGCTGGGTCATGAGTTTTTGCGTCACATTGAGCGCACGGCCATGATTGTTCACGTGGTGGATTTAACGGGCGATTGGGAAGGCCGCGACCCGCTGAACGACTACGAGATAATCAAAAACGAAATTGCGCTTTATAAGGAAGAGCTTGATGCGCGCCCGCGCATGGTGGTAGCAAACAAAATTGATGCCTGCTTTGACGATGAGCTTATAAAGAAGCTTGAGCAGCGGGTTCGCGAAGATTCCATTGCGGCAGCGGGCGGCGACGAGTGGGCAGATAGCCCCTTTGACCCCAAGCTTTATAAGATTTCCGCACTAACGGGGCAGGGTGTGGATTCCCTGAAAGCAGCTATTGCAACACGCGTTCATGCGTTGCGTGAGCAGGCAAAAGAGCAAGAAGCAATAAGCACCAGCCCCTATGAGCAAATTTGGGAATACAAGCGCGAACGAGCCGATGCGCGCTTTAAGGTGGTTAAGCTGCAAACAGGCGTTTTCCGCGTTGTGGGCAAAAAAGTGGAGCGCATTGTTGTTCAAACCGACTGGAACAACGAAGAAGCCATTACGTATTTGCAGCATCGCTTAAAGCGCATGGGTGTGGAAAACGCGCTTATTCATGCAGGGGCGCTTGATGGCGATGAAGTGCGCATTTGCGGGCGCGCCTTTGAGTTTGAAACCGGCATGGCTGCAAACGACGAGTTTGATGAGCTGAATGATTACGAGCCAATTGAGCTTGAAGAAGTGTTTGGCAATGAACTTGATTATGAAGATGAAGCAAGCTATCTTCAGCATTTTGAAATAAGCGAAGAGCAAGAGGCGTAAAGGGAAGTTATGCTTGCAACAACAAGAAAAAAGCTTGAAGCAGGGGAAACCGTACGTATAGGCATTATGGGTGGCACGTTTGACCCCATCCATTACGGGCATTTGGCTGCAGCTCATGCGGCAAAGGAGCAGCTTGATTTGGCGGAAGTTGCCTTTTTGCCAACGGGCACGCCGGCATTTAAGCTTGACCGCGCTATAACGCCTGGTGATATTCGTTTTTCTATGTGCGCGGCAGCAACCCAGGATGTAGAAGAATTCAGCGTAAATGCTATGGAAATCACACGCGGTGGCATTACCTACACCGCCGAGACACTTCGCAACCTAAAACGGGGTGCGCATCCGGGCATGCAGTTCGTGTTTATTTTAGGGGCAGATTCCGCCTCTACGCTTTTGCGCTGGCGTGACCAGGAAACGCTTAAAAGCATGGCGCACTATGCCATTGTTACGCGAGCAGGGCAAAAAGTGAAAGCGGAAGTGTTAGACGCGCTTGAGCAAGCCGGATACTCTATAGAGATTGTGGAAGCGAATACACCTTCTGTTTCCTCTACCGAAATTCGTGCATGCGTTGCCGCAGGTCAAGACATTAGCGCCATGGTGCCGCCGCAAGTTGAACGTATAATTCGCGAAAAGCATTTGTATGTGCCTGCCTCCATTGACCCCTTATCGGATGAGTTTTTTGAGGCGCGCAGGGCTGAATTGCAAAAGCGCGTAAATGAGCATCGCTTCCAACATTGCTTGGGCGTGGCTGATACCTGCGTGCAGCTGGCGCAGGTGTACGGCGTAGATGTTCGGCAGGCGCGCTTGGCGGGCATTTTGCACGATTGGGACAAAAATTACAACGACCAGGAAATTCGCCAGCGTGTTGATGAACTTGGCATGACGGTTGACCCCTTTGTGTACGTGCAGCTTCCGCGTGTTTTACATGCGCAAACGGCTCCGGTTGCCATTGCGCGTGAGTTCCCCTGTGTTCCCGCC
>CAVDDP010000023.1:0-4125 GCA_963607695.1 Hallerella sp. | reverse complement strand
AGGTCATGCCCAATACCGATGGGGCAAAAAAGGCGGAAGCGTCCACGGTGCGCTGTGCGGCGGTAACGGGTGGCACGGGTGCATCTACCAGCAACTATCAGGTGGTACTTACCTCGCAAGGGCGCATGTGCACCTCAATCTACGCCAGCGACAATCAAATTACCGTTACGCCGCGTGTGCAAACAAGCGGCACGTATTACCAGCTCACCGTGATAGACGCCACCACGCGCCAGGTAACCGATACCGTTATTCTTCCCCAGTCCATGAAGCCGCTTGAAGCTGGATATGGGCAAACGGGCTTTATGTTCTCGTTTGAAGGCATTTATAGCTACGGCGATGGCATTGCAAATTTGGGCACGTACGCGCCCAAAACCGATGTGCGCGGCGGCAACTACAGCGCAGCTGAGTGGTTCCATTTTGCGCGCACGCCCAGCGCCCCGCCGTGTTGGTGCGGCAATTTTTTGGTGGTGAAATCCACGCGCTCGGTGGTAGGCGTAGACCTTGAGAGCGACACGTATTTTGTGCTTGACTCGGTAAGCGGGTCCGACTCGTACGGCGACTACCTTGCCTCCACCGGTAGCCGGGAGCGCATTTTGGTGTTTGCCAACGTGAACGACGAGGCGCTTTCCGGCGGCGAAAAATACTGCTCCGCCCGCATTTTCACCGCCAGCTAGCACGCTAGAACTCCAAAGTTTTCAGGCGGTCGAACACTTCGCCTTTGCGCGTAAGGAATGCCCATGGGTCAAAAATCTTATCCAGCTGCTCGGCGGTAAGCGGGCAATCCGCATCGGCCTCAAGGCGTTCGCGATACGTGGGGCCATCTTGCGCCTGCTGAATGTCTTCCCACACTGCCATGGCGTTGCGCTGCACTACCACATAGGCGCCTTCGCGCGTCATACCGGCATCTACCAGCGCCAATATCACTTTAGAACTAAAAATCAAACCCTTGGTGCGCCACAGGTTTTGCTCGGATTTTTTGGGGTACACGTTTAAGCCATCCAGCATCCACTGCATTTTGCCAAACATGTAATCAAGGGCGGTGAAGCTATCGGCCAGCGCCACACGCTCGGCTCCGGAATGGGAAATGTCGCGCTCAAACCACAGCGCCACGTTATCAAGTGCCACCTGGGAGTTTGCTTTTACCACACGCGATAAGCCGCAAATGCGCTCGGCAGTAATGGGGTTGCGCTTGTGCGGCATGGCCGATGAACCCTTTTGCCCTTTGGTGAACGGCTCTTCCGCTTCAATCACATCGGATTGCTGCATTAAGCGCACCTGCATGGCAATGGATTCCAGGGTAGAAGCCACAACGGCAAGGCATGTCATCACTTGTGCATGGCGGTCACGCGCCAGAACCTGCGTGCTAAGCGGGTCGGGCGTTAAGCCTAAGCGCTCACACACGTAGCGCTCGATGAACGGGTCAATGCTGGAATACGTGCCAACAGCGCCAGAAATAGCGCCGGTAGCTGCAACTTCGCGCGCTTGCTCCATGCGCGTTTGTGCACGTTTGAGCGCCCATGCCCACGAGCCAAACTTCATGCCAAACGTCATGGGTTCCGCATGAATGCCGTGAGTGCGCCCCACGCACAGCGCGTCTTCAAACTCAAAAGCGCGGCGCTTGCAGGTTTCGCCCAGCGCCTTGATATCTGCCAGAATAATGTCGCAGGCTTGCGTGATTTGGTAGCTTAACGCCGTATCACCCAAGTCGGAAGAAGTCATGCCGTAATGAACCCAGCGGGAAGGCTTCGCAGCCCCTTCGGGAAGTTCCGCATCAATGTATTTGGCCATAACGGTGGTGAAGGCAATCACGTCGTGGTTCGTAACTTTTTCCACTTCGTCAATTTCTTCTACCGTGAAGTTTGCATGAGAGCGAATCCATGCGGCGTCCTCTTTTGTAATGCCACAATCGCCCAGATCAGCATGGGCTTCGCATGCCAAAATCTCAATCTCTTTCCAAATGGAAAACTTGTTTTGAAGCTCCCAAATTGCTCCCATTTCAGGGCGTGTATAACGGCTAATCATGGTTTTTCCCTTCCCTTTCTTTATAGTGACCTAAAGCACGCGCGCACCGCATCGCGCACCTCGGTATCGGCAACAACTATGGCTTTATCCCCGGGGTAAAGCACGGTATCGGGGCTGGCAACCGAAACATCATCGTCGCCCGAAGAAACAGCAACAATCAGGCTTTCTGCCGGCATGGGAATGTTGGATACCAGAATGCCTTCGGTGTTGGAATGGTGGCGCATGCGCGGCACGGTCATTTCCGCCAGCACCACATTGCCATGCGTTAAGTTTGACATAACGCTCATGGAGCCCGCCATGGTTTCTTCTTCGATCAAGTTTGCAATAAGCGAAGTTGAGGAAACGCTTTCAATGCCAAGCTCCTGGAAAATGCGCATGTTACGCGGGTTGTTCACGCGCGCAACGCAGCGGTTCACGTTAAAAACGCGCTGGGCAATTTCGCACGCAACCAGGTTGTTGTCGTCTTGGCCGGTTGCTGCCACAAAAACATCGGCGCGGCGAATGCCGGCGTCTTCCTGATATTTTGAGTCGCAGCCATCGCCGTTAATTACCAGGTAGCGGCCTTGCAGCACCACAGAAAGGCGGTCGGCCACTTCAACGTCTTGTTCTATAACGGCAACGTCGTTTCCGCTTTTAAGCATGAGCATGGCCAGGTATTCGCCCACTTTTCCTGCTCCTGCAATTACCACATACATTGTTTGACCTGCCCTTTTTTCTTGCCGCCTGTTACAACGCACGTTGCTGCGTTTTGCCTTGTTTTGTCACATTCATAGCGCGCCTGCCACCTAGTTTTGCACAAAGCGCGAGAATTGATCAATGAGCTCGTGGCGCACGCACGCCAACACGGTATCGCCCTGATACAAAATGGATTCCCTGGTGGGAATAGAGCTTGCCGAGCCATCGGAGCGCTCAAAAGCAATAATGCGAATGTCGTGGTCGCGCTCAATTTCCGACACGCGAATAGTGCGTTTGTTCAGCCATTTCAGGTTAAGCGAAAAGCGCAGCACTTCGTATTCGCCAAACGTATCAAGGTGGGCACCATGCCCTGACACAATTTTGGAGAAAACGTCTTCGGCAACAAGCGAGGTGCCGCACACGTAATCAATGCCCAGCTGCATGTATGCGCGCTCGTGGTCGGGGTTGTAAAGGCGCGCGATAACATGGGGAATGCCGCACAGGCGGCTGGCAACCTCGGCAACCATAAGGTTGGTGTTGTCGAACTGGGTAACGGCCGCCAAAACGTCGCAGTCAGCAGCGCCGGCATGATTGAGCACCTCTTCATCGAAGCCCACGCCGCGCACTGTCATGCCATCGAAGTTGCGACCCAGGTTGCTAAACGCTTTGGCGTCGCGATCGATAACACACACGTTGTTGCCGTTTTCTGAAAGCAAGCTGGCAAGCTGCGAGCCCACACGGCCGCACCCTACCACAATAACGTTGCTCACCACTTCTCCTTTTTCGCACGCATTCAAGCTGCGGGTTTATTCTTTGCGCCACACGCTGTGCACATCGGCGCCTCACACGCCGCACATCCCGCGCGCACGCTAACGTGCAGCACGCATTATATCTTTTCCATTTCCCCTAGCGTATTCTTATACCAATTATCGGTGTTGGGCGGGCAATAACTTGCCGCCGCCGAATACGTAATGGAGTAACCGTAGCCATCCGACAAGCCTTTTACGTGACCATAGATGGCATCGGTCCAGTTAAACCAAATGGAAGTGCCCCAGCCCCACGCGTTATAGGGCAAGAAGCAGTTGGAGCCTTTGCCGCTTTCGGTGTTCGAAATAGCGGGCGACCAGCGCGGATCAACGCCATAATCCCAGGCAGCTTGCGCAAAGTCGCAACCGTGCCCCGCAAGATTCGAGCCAGCCAAATACGCATCAATACGCTCTGTCCATTCCTCCACAAAGGCTTCCTCGCCCACCGAGAAATCAATTGCGCTCACGGCACTCTCGCCGCCCCACGCACGTTGCTTTTCTTGCACTTCCTGAATATGGGCAAGCTCGGCCTGGCGCGCCGCCTCTTCTTCTGCGCGTTTGCGCTGTTCAATGTGGTCCGAAAGCGTTTTAAGGTCAGCCGAAACGTTCAAAGGTGTTAAAT
>CAVDDP010000022.1:0-7279 GCA_963607695.1 Hallerella sp. | reverse complement strand
CACTGCTGCTGGTGCTGGCGCCCCTGAAGGGTGCCGCTTTGGATTCCAGGCCGTTTTGGACTTGATTTACGCCCCCAATGTTGATGTGGTGGTTAACTCGTTGGTGGGTGCTGCCGGCTTGCGCGTGAGCTACGAAACGCTGCGCGCGGGCAAAACGCTGGCGCTTGCGAACAAGGAATCGCTGGTGGTGGGCGGCGATTTGATAATGCCCCTGGCGGCGGCACTTGATGCGCAACGGGGGAGCGTGGGCGCGCTTATGCCCATAGATTCCGAGCACGGCGCCATTTATCAGTGCCTTTTGGGTGAGAACAAAAAAGAGGTTGCAAAGCTGTGGGTTACGGCATCGGGCGGGCCTTTCCGCGGTAAAAAGCGCGCAGACTTGAAAGATGTTACCCCTGCTCAGGCGCTTGCGCACCCCACCTGGAATATGGGTGCAAAGATAAGCATAGACTCTTCTACCCTTATGAATAAAGGCCTGGAAGTAATAGAGGCGCACCATTTGTTTGGCATGCCGTATGAAAAAATTGAAGTGGTGGTGCAGCCGCAAAGCGCCATTCACTCTATGGTGGAATTTACCGACGGCAGCGTAAAGGCGCACTTGGGCACCACCGATATGCGCATTCCCATTCAATTTGCACTCTCGTACCCTGAGCGCTGGCAGGCTCCGGTGCAGCCGCTTGATTTTCGCACGCTGGGCTCGCTTGATTTTGCCGCGCCCGACTTGGAGACTTTCCGCTGTTTGGCGCTTGCGCGCCATGCGGGCGAAGTTGGTGGTACGCTACCGTGTGCTATGAACGCGGCAAATGAGGTTGCGGTGGCGGCGTTTTTGAACGGCAGCTGTTCGTATTTGGGCATTGCGCAATGTGTGGAAGCCGTTATGGATGCGCACAACGTTTGCGCAGTTGAGTCGCTTGAGCAGCTGGAAGAAGTTGACACGTGGGCGCGCGAAGCAGCTCATGGGGCTTTGAAAAACAATCGGAGTGCCTAGGCATTTCGCAGCATCGATTAATTCCGCCGTTTGGCAAAACGGTGGAAAGGATTTACCTTGGACGTTTTGTTAATGCTTATATACATGTCCATTCTTTTGGGCTTTTTGGTTCTTATTCACGAGGGAGGCCATTACCTGGCAGCGCGTGCGTTTGGTGTGCGCGTTACCGAGTTCATGATTGGGTTTCCTGGCCCTGGTTTAAGCTTTAGACATGGGGAAACGCGCTTTGGCGTAACCTGTGTTCCCCTGGGTGGATACGCGCGTATTTGCGGCATGGAAACAGGCCCTATGAGCCCGTATTTGCAATCAACGCTTGAGGCAATGTATGCGCGCGGCACCGCCGTTATGGAAGACATTGCAGCCGATTGCCATATTTCTGAAGAAGAAGCGCTTGAAGCACTTGATGAGCTGGTGGAATGGGGTTGCCTTACGGCCCCCAAAAAAACCGACGAGTACAACACGTATCGTGTGGTAGATGTGCGCCCCACGCGCAAGCAAATCAAGCGCGCACAAGCTGCGGGGCTTCCCCTTCCCCTTGCTTATGAAGAAGGGCAGGCGCGCCCGTGCGAGAACGCAAAAGCGCTGTTTGAGCACGAGTATAAGCAACAATATAGGTCTCTTCCCTTTTGGAAACGATCGGTTATTTTGCTTGCGGGCATTACCATTAACTTGCTGTTTGCTGTTCTTGCCTTTGTGATTATTTATTCCGTTATGGGGTATGACCTTCAAAACACCGATACCGGCGAAATTACGCACCACGTGCTTAACCCGCTGCAGGCAATTATGGTTGGCTTTAACTATATTGCTTTGGTGGCGCAGGCTATTGTGAATTTGTTTAACCCGGCAACGGTGGCCGATACCGTAACGCAGTCTTCTTCCATTGTAGGCATTGCCATTATGTCAAAGTCGGCGGCGGAGCAGGGGTTTGAATCGTTTTTGCTGTTCACCGCTATGATTTCTGTTTCTTTGGGATTGATGAATTTGCTGCCCATTACGCCGCTTGATGGCGGGCGTTTCATTATTGAAGTGTACCAGCGCATTACGCGCCGCTTGGCATCGCAACGCGCTTTGAATGTTTTGAGCGCGCTGGGCATGGGCTTCATCCTGGTGCTTTGCTTTGTGATGATTGGGCAAGATGTTATGCGCATATTTACCGGCTTTTGGAGTTAACTCTTCCGCCGTTCTGCCGAACGGCGGAATGTCTTAACGCTGCGAAGCGCCTCGGCGCGGCATTTCGCCCTTTTGCGCTTCTCGTTACGTACCAAAGTACGCTCGGTCGCGCAACGAGCGAACTGCCTGCGCCGATACGCTTCTCGCTGTCATTTAGTTCGAAAGTTAATTTTTATAGCATTCGGAACACATAAGAGCTTTTGACTCACGCTCCAAAACAAAAAGAGTAGAATAGACAAATGCGCTTTTTGGCTGCTTCTTTGTTGTATGACAAGTGTTGGTGGTTTTAGCGCACGAAGAAGTAGCAGGTGAAAGGCTCATTAATGGATTTTGTTTCTGCACTAAACGCGGTGGATGCCTTTGTGTGGGGTCCGCCGATGATTGTTCTGTTGTTGGTATGTCACATTTACACCACTATTCGCACTAAAGGTATTCAGCGAAAACTTCCCCTGGCTTTAAAACTTTCTGTTTCTGCCGATGACGATGCCGAAGGCGATGTTTCAAATTTTGGCGCCATGGTAACCTCGCTTGCATCCACGCTGGGAACAGGCTCTATTGTGGGCGTTGCTACTGCCATTTTGTCGGGCGGGCCGGGTGCCGTGCTTTGGATGTGGCTTACCGGTGTGCTGGGCATGGCCACGAAATACACGGAAGTGTTCATTTCCATGAAGCATCGCACCACCGATTCAAAGGGGCAAATGATGGGTGGCGCCATGCATGTGTGGGAGCAGCGCTTCAAGCGCCCCGATGGAACCACGCCGTGGTGGGCAAAGTTTGCCGCCATTTGGTTTAGTGTTTTTGCCTGCTTCACCATTTTTGGCATTGGGTCTGCCGTGCAAACAAGCGCTATGACCAGCGTTATTACAGCGAATTTTGATGTTTCGCGCGTGGTGGTAACGTTTGTGATTATTGGATCGGCTGCGCTTATTGTGGTGGGCGGCCTGAAAAACATTTCTAACATTTGCTCAAAGCTGGTTCCCTTTATGGGCTTTGGATACATTTTAGGATGTTTGTACATTTTGGTGGTGAACGGCGCTTATTTGGGCGAAACGTTCTCGCTTATTTTTGAATGCGCGTTCACGCCGCGCGCCGCGTTTGGTGGTGCCGTGGGAAGCGGCATTGTTACCGCACTTCAATTTGGCTGCGCACGCGGTTTGTTCTCGAATGAAAGTGGCTTAGGAACTGCCCCTATTGTTTCTGCGGCGGCGGCATCGAAAAACCCGGCGCGCCAGGCGCTTGTTGCCATGACCGGCGCTTTTTGGTGCACCGTGGTAATTTGCCTGATGAGCGCCCTGGTTATGGTAAGCACGCTTGTTGCGCACCCCGAGATTATGGCTTCGGGCGCCGTTGTTGATGGCACCACGCTGGCAAACGAAGTGTTTGGAACCATTCCCTATGTGGGAAAACCCGTGCTTATGCTGGGCATTTTGTGTTTTGCATACTCCACCATTATTGGTTGGAGCTATTACGGCGACCGTGTTATTACCTACTTGTTTGGCCACAAGTGGGTGCCCGTGTACATTGTATTGTACCTGCTCATGGGCTGCTTAGGTGGTATGGGCGTGGGTGATGTTGCCTGGACCGCAACCGATATTGCCAACGCGCTTATGGCGCTTCCCAACATCATTATGGTTTTTCTGGTTGCGGGCGCCGTGGGCAAAGAAACGCAGTACTACGTGTACGATGGACATATTGAGGAAGAGGAAAGTAAAGCTCCGCTGTTCTAACGAACAGCGGAATAACTCGACGCTGCGAAGCGCCTAGGCGCGCCATTTCGCCCTACACACGCTCCTCGTCACGGCCCTTTAGTACGCTCGGTCGCGTAACGGGCGAACTGCCTGCGCCGATACGCTTCTCGCTGACTTTGGGTGCGAATGGATTTTGTAAGATGCGAAGGGGAGTTTTGAATGATTGAAAAACGGACATTCCTCCGTTCTCTGTTCACGCCTGCGCAAGATTTACGATAAACGTAAGTCTGGTAAGGGAGCATGCGCAAGATTTACGATAAACGTAAGTTTTCGGAGCTTTTACGCGGTAATTTGCGCTTTTGACTTACGAAAATCGTAAATCTTGCGCAGGCAAGGGAACCGCACTTACGAAAATCGTAAATCTTGCGCAGAGCACTGAGGCAAGGAGTTTTGAACGATTGGAAGCAATGGGGCAAGGGTTTTTGGGCGTTTCGGTAACCCTGCAAGAAAGGAGCAGGTCATGAAGCCAAATGAGAAAACACACCAGGTGCTGGTGGGTAACGCTGCCGCACGTGCGGCGGGGCGTGCCGTGCCGCTAGGCGGTGGCGCGCCAGTGGTGGTGCAATCCATGTTGAATGCGCCCGCTCATGATGCTGCTGCAAACCTGGCGCAAATAGAGCGCCTGGCACAGGTAGGGTGCGAAGTGGTGCGCATGGCGGTTCCTTCCCTTGATTGTTTAGACGCATTTCAGGAAGTGTGCGAAAAAAGTGCGCTTCCGGTGGTGGCAGATATTCACTTTGACGCGCGCATTGCCATTGGCGCAGCTCAGCGCGGCGCGGCAAAGCTGCGCATCAATCCGGGAAACATTGGCGGATACGAGAAAACCAATGAGGTAGTAGAAGCAGCGCGCGCAGCAGGCATTCCTATTCGCGTAGGCGTGAACGCGGGGTCGCTTGACAAAGAGCTGGCGGCGCGCACCGACCTAACGCTTCCTCAAAAGTTGGCACAAAGCGCTGCCGAATATGTGGCGTATTTTGAAAGCCGCGATTTTCACGATGTGGTGGTATCGGCCAAAGCGCACGATGTGGTTGCCACCATTGAAACGTATCGGTTGTTGGCAAAGCAGATCCCGCATGTTCCGCTGCATATTGGTATTACCGAGGCAGGAACACTTTTCCAGGGCATCATAAAAAGCGCCGCTGGCCTGGGCATTTTGCTTGAGCAGGGCATAGGAGACACACTGCGCATTTCGCTAACCGACGACCCCACGCAAGAGGTACGCGCGTGCTGGACGCTGCTTGGCGCGCTGGGGCTGCGGCACCGGGGCGTGGAGCTTATTAGCTGCCCCACCTGCGGGCGCACGCAGGTTGACCTTATTCCCCTGGCGCAGGCGGTGCAAGAGCGCCTGGCCACAGTGGAAAAGCCACTTAAAGTTGCCGTTATGGGCTGTGTGGTGAATGGCCCTGGCGAGGCAAGTGATGCCGATATTGGTGTTGCTTGTGGAAATGGTGTGGGAATGGTCTTTTCACATGGGGAAATGTTGCGTAAAGTATCAGAGGAAGAAATTTTGGACGCTTTAATGGAGGAGATTGCGAAATTATGAGCGCTATTTTGAAAATGAGTCAGTTATATGCACCAACGCTTAAGGAAGACCCCAGCGACGCTGATATTGCCAGCGCAAAGCTGCTAACGCGTGCGGGCATGCTGCGAAAAGAGGCAGCAGGCTTGTTCACGTTTTTGCCGTTGGGCAACCGTGTTTTGCGCAAGGTGGAAAACATTATTCGTGAAGAAATGGATTCGCACGGCGGGCAGGAAATTTTGATGCCCTTCGTGCAAAATGCCGAGCTGTGGCGCGAAAGTGGCAGGTGGGACGCGTACGGCGACGAAATGCTTCGCTTTACCGACCGTCACAATGTGCAGTATTGCTTAGGGCCCACGCACGAGGAAGTTATCACCGACCTTATTAAAAACGAGCTTCGCAGCTACAAGGATTTGCCCAAGAACCTGTACCATATTCAGCTGAAGTTCAGGGATGAGCGCCGCCCGCGTTTTGGGCTTTTGCGCAGCCGTGAGTTCATTATGAAAGACGCCTATAGTTTTGATGCGAATCAGGAAGGCCTAGACGAAAGCTATCTGCAAATGCGTGATGCGTACAGCAACATGTTTCGCCGCATGGGCTTTGAGTTTCGCACTGTTCAGGCTGATAGCGGGCAGATTGGTGGAAGCGGCTCCGAGGAATTCATGGCGCTTGCGCAAACGGGCGAGTGCGAGCTGGTGTATTGCGATTGCGGGTACGCCGCCGATACCGAGATTGGCGCATGCAGCCCTCAGCCGGTGGAGTATGCAGCAGACTGCATGACAAAGATTTCTACCCCGGGTATTCATACCATTGCGGAGCTTGCGGAATTTTTGAATTGCGAAGAAGCTGCCACGGTAAAAGCGTTCAGTGGCATTGCAGAAGATGGCGCCATTTGGGTACTTTTTGTGCCGGGTAACTACGAGGTAAACGAAATTAAAGCTGGCCAGATTATTCCCGGGTTCCGCCCGCTTTCCGATGAAGAAATGAAAGAAGCCCAGCTGGTGAAAGGCTCAATGGGCCCCGTTGGTTTGCCAGCGGGCGTGCATATTGCCGCTGATGAATCGCTGCAGCACATCGGGCGCTGGGTTGTGGGTGCTAACGAAGATGGCTTCCACTACACGGGCGCACATTTGGGCGAAGATTTCCAGGTGGAGCGTTGGGCCGATTTGTGCGTGGTGAAGCAGGGCGATGCGTGCCCCGTGTGCGGCAAGCCGCTTATGAGTGCGCGCGGCATTGAAGTAGGTCAGATTTTCAAGCTGGGAACAAAGTATTCCCAGGCCATGGGCGCAACCTTTATGGACGAAAACGGCAAAGAACGCCCGTTTATCATGGGCTGCTACGGCGTGGGTGTTACGCGTACCGTTGCTGCTGCTGTTGAGCAGTGGCATGATGATGCGGGCATTGTGTGGCCGGTTGCCATAGCGCCTGCTCATATCTGCGTTATTCCCCTAACGGTTAACGACGAAACTGTTCATCCGGCGGCACAAGAAGTTGCCGAAAAGCTTGCGCACCTGGGGTGGGAAGTTGCCATTGATGACCGCAAAGAGCGCCCGGGCGTGAAGTTTGCCGACGCCGATTTGATTGGCTGGCCGGTGCAAATTACGGTGGGCAAGCGTGGGCTTGAAGCCGGAACGGTTGAAGTGAAAATACGCAAAACAGGTGAGAAGTTTGACATGCCGCTTAATGCGGTAGAGCAGAAGTTTGCTTGCGCCTTTGCAAGCATAAATTGGGATGACTCCTCTGTTGATTTTGAGGTGTTAAAGTAGGAAGATAGGCGCGGTGTGTGGCGCTGTACCTGCGGGAATAAGGCACAGCACCTGCAGGAAGATAGGCGCGGCAAAAACGCGGCAAAAA
>CAVDDP010000021.1:0-6235 GCA_963607695.1 Hallerella sp. | reverse complement strand
TTGAGGCGAATGCCCCTTTCAGCCTGCACACTTCGAGCTAGGGCAATAGTGGCAAAGGGCAAACGCTTGCAATCCTGTGCTTGATTTTCGTGGTGCTACGCTTATACCACGAAAATCTGCGTGCGGAGTTCGCTCAACCCTTCGCCACTATTGCTCCCTTGGAAGTGTTTGCCTTTCTGTGCACTTTACACGAACAAATTCCCAACCCTGCTTCACAGCCCACTTGCCGCAAACGGTAGCGAACGGGGGAGGAGTGGTTGAAGTATTTTGAGGCAAATTGAAAATTCTTGCGTTCGGCGGCAAAAAACGCACAAATCGGAAAATATTACGTTGACTCTTCGCGCTACTTAATACAATGGAAACACAAGAAAACGTTTGACGTGCTTGCCATACCTTGGCATGAGGGTGTATTATTATGCCTGTTCGCAAGCGTTTTTTAGAACTTTCGCATGGGGTGTTTAAAAAAGATACAAGTGCGAAAACGTGTGGATTGCAAGCGGGAAAAACATAAAGCACACGTATAAAGCAAGTAGTGCACAACGGGCTTTATACGAGGGCATGCGGAGTGCAGGAAACACCCAAAGTTTGCAATTAACATAACGTGTGGGGATCGCACAAATGTATAAAGGCACAGCCGTGCGGAAGCATAGAGTAAGCTACTTAGAGCAAAAGGAGAACCTATGCCAAGCGACATCGAAATTGCCCAGGCGGCAAAACCACAGCTCATTAGTGAAATTGCTAAAAAAGCAGGCATCGACGACAAATACCTGGAAATGTACGGCAAGTACAAAGCAAAGGTTGACTACAACTTGCTTCGTAACGAGCAACACACCCCTGGCAAACTTATTTTGGTAACCGCTATTAACCCCACACCTGCTGGCGAAGGAAAAACCACCACAACCGTTGGCTTGTCGGATGCTTTGTCAAAGCGCGGCAAAAACGTGGTTGTTGCATTACGCGAGCCATCGCTGGGACCTGTTTTTGGTATTAAAGGAGGAGCTGCCGGCGGCGGATATGCCCAGGTTGTTCCTATGGAAGACATTAACCTGCACTTCACGGGCGACTTTCACGCCATTGGTGCAGCAAACAACCTGTTAGCAGCTATGCTTGATGCGCACATTCATGCAGGCAACGAGCTTAACATTGACCCGGGCAAAATTACCTGGAAGCGCGTTGTAGACATGAACGATCGCCAGCTTCGCTACATTGTAAGTGGCTTGGGCGGCAAATCAAACGGCACACCACGTGAAGATGGCTTTGATATTACGGTAGCAAGCGAAATCATGGCAATTTTCTGCTTGTCCACCTCTATTACCGATTTGAAAGAGCGCTTGGGTCGCATTGTTGTTGGTTACACCTACGACGACAAACCCGTTACGGCGCATCAGCTTAAGGCAGAAGGCGCTATGGCAGCGCTTTTGAAGGATGCCTTAAAGCCCAACCTGGTACAAACGCTTGAAGGCACCCCTGCCTTTGTACACGGCGGTCCTTTTGCCAACATTGCCCATGGTTGCAACTCTATTATGGCAACGCGCATGGCCATGGCGTTAGGCGATTACGCCGTGACCGAGGCTGGCTTTGGTGCCGACCTTGGCGCACAGAAGTTCCTGGACATCAAGAGCCGTTTGTGCGGTTTAAAGCCCAATGCGGTGGTACTGGTTGCAACGGTTCGCGCGCTGAAAAATCATGGCGGCGTAGCAGTAAAAGATCTTAACAACGAGAATCTGGAAGCTCTTGAGGCAGGTTTGCCTAACTTGCTGCAGCACGTAGAGAACATTACCAAGGTATACAAGCTTCCGTGTGTTGTTGCTATTAACGCGTTCCCCACCGATACCAAAGCCGAGCTTGACCTAGTAGAAGCCAAGTGCAAGGAACTGGGCGTAAACGTTGCTTTGTCTGAAGTTTGGGCAAAAGGCGGCGAAGGCGGCCTGGCGCTGGCCGACGAAGTTCTTCGTTTGTGCGAGCAGCCCAACGACTTTACGTTCTCGTATCCCGATGAAATGGGCTTGGCAGAAAAGATTGAGACCATTGCCAAGCGCATTTACCATGCCGATGGCGTGATCATTGAGCCAAAAGCGCAGAAAGAAATTGATAAGCTTGAGAGCCTGGGCTTTGGCAACATGCCGGTGTGCGTTGCTAAAACGCAGTACAGCTTCTCCGATGACCCTGCGAAGAAGGGTGCTCCGAAAGGCTTTAAGATTACCGTGCGTCAGGTAAAGGTAAGCGCAGGTGCAGGCTTTGTTGTTGCGCTCACGGGCGCCATTATGACCATGCCTGGCTTGGGCAAAGAGCCCTCTGCGTTCAAGATTGACGTAGACGAAACAGGAAAGATTTCTGGCTTGTTCTAAAACGTGTGCCCCTGGTGCGTAGAGCACCGGGGGTCTCTTTTTTTGGGGAAGATGTTGGTAGTGCGCCCGCCGCGCCCGCGCCGGGCGCGGCACGGAAGCGCCGGGCGCGACGCCGGGAGCGCTGAGTGCCACCGCCGCCGAGAGCCGGTAGCGCGGGGCGCCAAACGAAACGCTGGGCGCCAACAGCTTCCCCAAATTTGTAGATAGACAAACAAAGGAAAAACAACATGGTTGATACAACGTTCTTGGATGAATTAGCATCAAAGGCCCCCACGCCTGGTGGCGGCGGGGCATCGGCATATGTGGGCGCGGTGGCCGCTGCGCTGGCCTCGATGGTGGGCCACTTAACAGAGGGCAAAAAAACCTACGCAGCAGTTGAGCCCCAGGTAAAAGAGCACTTGGTTTTTTTGGAAGGTTTGCGCGAACAGCTTTTGAAACTTATTGACGCCGACGCGCAAGCGTTCACGCCCCTGGCGGCGGCATACGGCATGCCCAAGGAAACGCCTGAACAGCAGCAGGCAAAAGAGCAGGCGCTTCAAACCGCATTGAGCGATGCGTGCTCGGTGCCTCTTCAGATTATGAAAGTGTGCTGCACCGTTTTGGACGAAGCCGATTTCATGGCGCATAACGGCTCTAAGCTGGCGGTATCCGACGCGGGTGCCAGCGCTATTTTTGCACGTGCAGCGGTTGAGGCGGCCAGCTTAAACATTTTCATTAACACGGGCACTATGGCCGATAAAGAGCTGGCGGCACGCTATGAAGCGCAAGCCGATGAGCTTATTGCGCAGGCAAACGGCAAGGCGCAAAGCATTGTTGCGTATGTAATGGCAGCAATTCGTAAATAGAGGAAGGGACGCGTTATGGCAGAACAACTTACGGGTAAAGAAGTTTCAAGCGCGGTGAAAGAGCGCTTGGCTGAAAAGGTAAAAACGCTCACGCAAGCAGGCAAAACGCCAACACTTGCTATTTTGCGCGTGGGTGAGCGCCCTGATGATTTGTCGTATGAACGGTCCGCAATGAAAGTGGCTGATACGCTGGGTATTGCGGTTCGCTCGTTTGTTCTTGCGGCCGAAGCTGCGCAGAGTGAGATTGAGGCCGCCATTGATGAGATTAATGCCGATGACTCCATTCACGGATGCCTGATGTTTCGCCCTCTTCCCAAGGGAATTGACGAAACAGCGCTTTGCAACCGCCTTGATGCGCGCAAAGATATGGATGGCATTGGGCTTGGCTCGCTGGCGGGCGTTTTTGCAGGTACCGGGCAAGGGTATGCTCCGTGCACGGCGCAGGCATGCATTGAGATTTGCGAGCACTACAACGTGCCTGTTCAGGGCAAGCATGTGGTGGTAATTGGGCGCAGCCTGGTTATTGGCAAGCCGGTTGCTATGCTGTTTTTGCAGCGCAATGCTACGGTAACCATTTGCCATTCTCGCTCGGAGAACCTGGCGGAAATTACGCGCGGTGCCGATATTGTGGTGTGCGCTACAGGTCGTGCAAAAGCATATGGTGCGGAATACTTCAGCGCAGGTCAAACCGTTTTGGACGTGGGTATTAACGTTGATGAGAACGGCAATTTGTGCGGCGATGTTGACTTTGCTGCCGTTGAGCCCATTGTTGGCGCCATAACTCCTGTTCCACGCGGCGTGGGAAGTGTTACCACGGCGCTTTTGATGGAACATGTGGTAGACGCCGCATCAAAGTAGCGCGATTAGTGCGCAGCGCGTGCGCAGCTTGCGCGCAGATGCGCAAGATTTGCGATAAACGTAAGTCTGTTGTGGAAAGATGCGCAAGATTTGCGATAAACGTAAGTCTGTTGTGGAAAGGTGCGCAAGATTTGCGATAAACGTAAGTTTTTGGCAGTTTGATACGTTGATTTGAGCCTTTGACTTACGAAAATCGTAAATCTTGCGCAGGCAGATAAGCGCAACTTACGAAAATCGTAAATCTTGCGCAGGCGTGGCAGCTGTTTGCTGGCATTCCGTGCAGGTACGGTGTTATGAATGTGAACCTTTGCTTTTAGGCGTATACTTTGGGCAGTAAAAGCCTCAAAGGAAGCAGAAAAGCTATGGCAAATGGTTTAACGTACAAACGAGCAACAACAACGCCAGCAGCAACGCGCCAGTTGGCAGCCACGTTGGCAACACATTTGCGTCCCAATGATGTGGTAGTGCTCATGGGTGACCTTGGTGCAGGAAAAACGCAGTTCGTGCAAGGTATTGCAGAAGGTCTTGGCATTAAAAGCCAGGTTACCAGCCCCACCTTTAATATCCTCATAACGTATGAAGGGGGGCGGCTTCCCCTTCATCATTTTGATTTGTATCGATTAGAGCGAGAAGAAGAGCTTGATGACATTGGATTTTATGACACCATAGAATCTGATGGCGCCTCTTTTTTGGAGTGGGGCGATAAGTTTCCTGCTGCTTTGCCGTATTCATACTTGGAAATTGAAATTTGCAAGAATGAAGAAGACCCTGATGGCCGCGTGATTTATGCGCATGCATATGGCGAAAGCTGCCGGCAGCTGTTGTTTCTGTGGGCAAAAGATTCAAAGTCGCGCTTGGTGAAAACCTCGAAATAGAAAAACCCAAGATAAAAAGTGAGAGAAGCGCTTGAAGGTTTATACTTTCAAGCGCTGTATTTTTTTGATTTAAGTAGGTAAAAATGATGCTTTCTTCTGATAGTTGCTACGTTTTGGCGTTTGATACCGCAAACGAAGTTATTGCGCTGGGCATAGGCGCCTTAGATGCGCAGGCGAAGACAGTAACCTGTGTGTACTCGCAAACCATTGAGGCGCATCGCGCTTCAAATACCCAGCTCATCCCTCAAATTGAAGCAGCGCTTGAAGAATGTGGCATCACGCGCGCACAAATTGCGTGTGTGGTGTGCGGGCGCGGGCCGGGATCGTTTACGGGTGTTCGCATTGCGCTTGCAACGGCAAAAGGCATTGCGCACGCGCTGGGTGTGGCGCTGGTGGGTGTATCCACGCTTGACGCCATTGCGTGGGGTGCGTGGAATACGGGTGTTCGCGGCACGGGTGCTGTGGTGGCCGACGCCATGCGCAAGGAAGTGTACCCGGTTCGCTTCTGTTTGGACGATGAGGGCGTTACGCGCCTGGATTCCGATACGGTGGTGAAGGCGGATGTTGCCGCGCGGCAGTTGGGTGCCGTTGTGGGCGAGGTGCAGCCGAGTGAGACTCAGCCGGATGAGACACGGAAGCAAAACCAGCTGGGCGTGCCCCTTGACTTTGTGACAGGTGACGCGCTTCGCAAGTACGAAGAGCTGTTTTTGCCCTGCGGAAAGCTGCTTGACCAGCAGCTTTGGACAGCAAGCGGGCATGGGCTTCTCCTTGCGTTTCAAAGTATGTGGGCGGCGAACGCGGCAGATCCCTTTGACGTGCGTCGTCATAACCCCTCGTTTACGTTGCCGGTGTACACGCGTTTGTCCGATGCGGAAGAAAATGAGCGCATGGTGCTGCCCAAGCGCCCGGCGAAAAATTTGGCGTCGGGTGTTCAGGGGGAATCCATTACGTATAAGCCGCTTGATGGGCGCCGTGTGCAGGATGTGCGTGCTTTAGACGCTCATGCGCCCAGCGTTCAGCAGCTGCAGGCGGCAACCACGTGCAAAACGAACCTGGCGTGGCTTGCGTTTGAGAGCGATGCGCTGGTGGGATATGCCACCGGCGTTGTTACGAGCGGCGTTCTTGAGTTGGGGCGTGTGTTTACGCTTGAGCAACAAACGTATGACCTGGTAGAGGCCGAGCTTTTGGCGCACCTTGCCAGCGATGCGCGCGATTTGGGTGCCACAGAATATGTACAGGCGGGGGAAGAAGCGGGAGAAGTCGCAACGGCGGCCGCGAGTGCTGCGGTGGGTGCAACCACAGGCACAGC
>CAVDDP010000020.1:0-3237 GCA_963607695.1 Hallerella sp. | reverse complement strand
CATTTTTTTCTTGAAAAAAATGAACACTCCTCCGTCCCCTGTTCAACTTTCAAGGAGCTAGGCCGTACGATTCAGCGCTAGATTTTCGCGGAGGAAGTCATCCCTTTGAGCACAGCCGCCATAAACCCTTGGCGCTGCTGCTCATAGGGCTTGCCGCCAAGCAGCAACCCTTCCACCTTAAGCTCGCCCAAGTGAGCGGCACCCATGGTATAGGGGTTATCCGAAAGAATTACCATATCGGCACGTTTCCCCACTTCAAGCGAGCCACGCTCCGCTTCATCAAACGTTACCCACGCACCGTTATACGTGCACATACGAAGCGCCTCTTGCGGCGTTAAGCTTTGCTCAGGCACGCTGTGGTTGCATGCGCGTTGCATCCACAAAATAGGGTCCGGGTCAGTGCAGGGCGCATCGCTTCCCGCAGAAAGTACAATGCCGGCATTAGTGAAACTGCGCAGCGGGTTTAACTGTGCGGCGCGCTCTTCCCCTAAAATGCTGGCTAAATAGGAATCCGGCTCTTGTGGCCAGTCAATAAAACTGGTTTGCATGGGAAGATGAATGCCGTATTCCGCGCAAATTTCAAGCCCCGCTTGGGTAGGCAGGCACGCGTGGATTATGCCGTGGCGATGATCCTTGCGCGGGAAATCATCAAGCGCCGCCTTGAGCGCACGTGTTGCCTGGTCAAATGCGGCATCGCCTATGGCATGCATCTCAATTTGCAAGCCCGCGCGGTTGGCCTGCTTGCAAAATTCAGTCACCGTTTCGTCGGAATAGTACAAAACGCCCTGGCCTGCTTGCGCATCTACATAGGGCTCAAGCAGCGCGGCATCGTGGCTTCCAAAGCAGCCATCAAGCGCGCAGGCAAAGCAGCCGCCAATACGCGGAATTTTGCGACTGGTTGCCACTTTGGTGTCCATGGACTGGGGAAACACGCGCACTTGAAAGCCAGATTGTGCGCTTTTGCCTACCCATTTCTCAAGGCTTATGTCCAAATTGCCGGTAAAGCCAACGCCGCTTACCGTGTGCACCATACCAATGCCGCGGCTTGCCAGGAAATCCATGGCGCCCTGAATGTTTTTCACCAGCTCAGGGATAGAAAGGCTGCCGGTAATGTAATCGCTTACGGCAAAGAAGGCTTCCTGATTCATTTCGCCGGTGTCTTCATGATAGCCGCGCAAGCCTTTTACTTTATCTTTGATTTTAGCCAAAAGCGCGCTGTTCACCACGCAGGCGTGGCCGTCGTATTTCACCATGAAAACGGGCTTTTCGGGGCACGCTTCGTCCAGTTCGGCACGCGAAAGCAAGCGCCCCTCTTCCACCGAATACGGCGAGGCACCAAAAGCAACCAGCGTTTTTGACGTGCACTTTTTCGCGAAATCAGCAACCATTTCTTTGATTTCGCTGTTCGAGCGCGCATGCATTACGTTCAAACCCGCGTTAAACGTGGCGAACGATGCCAAGTGCTCGTGCGTGTCTACAAACGAGGGGCACAAAACGCGGCTTCCCAATTTTTCGCACAACACATCCTTGTAGCACGCGGGCAAATCGTTGCCCACAAAAACAATGCTTCCCTGGTCTTCCACTAAATAACGCGCTACTGTATTGTTTTCATCAACTGTTAAAATAGTGCCTTCATATACCTTCATTGCAGCAAGCTCCCTTCGTAATGCAGCGGTGTTCATTTTAGCAGTATTATTATGGCACGGTGAACATTTAGCAGGGGAAGCTGTAAGCGGCGCGCCACGCAAACCAGAACAGCCGCGCGTGCACATGAAGCAAAAACAAAACGTAGCAACAAGGAGGCCAGCATTATGACCGGCGAAGAAATTGAATCATTGGTTGAGCAGCAGCAGGCATTTTTCAGAAGCGGTGCAACCATTCCCGTAAAATTTCGCTTGAAGCAACTGCGCGCCTTATATACGTGTGTTTGTGCGCACGAGGAGGAAATCAACGAAGCCCTTTACGCTGACCTGGGAAAAAGCAGCTACGAAGCATACATGTGCGAAAGCGGCCTGGTGCTTACGGAAATCTCGTACATGATAAAGCACGTGCGCCAGTTCGCGCGGCCAAAAACGGTGCACACGCCGCTTGCGCAATTTGCAGCGCACAGCTTTACGCAGGCGGTTCCTTATGGTAACACGCTTATTATGAGCCCTTGGAACTACCCGTTTCTTTTGACTATTGACCCTCTTGCTCACGCTATTGCCGCAGGTAACACTGCTATTGTGAAGCCCAGCGCCTATTCCCCTGCTACTAGCGCCGTGGTAGCAAAAATAGTGCAGGAGTGTTTTGTGCCCGAATATGTTGCGGTTGTTACAGGCGGCCGTACGGAAAACACAGCCCTTTTAGATCAACCGTTCAATTTCATCTTTTTCACGGGTAGCCAAGCGGTGGGAAAAGAAGTGTTGCGCCACACTGCCGAGCGCCTTACGCCCGCGGTGCTTGAGCTGGGTGGGAAAAGCCCCTGCATTGTGGATGCAGGGGCAAATATCAAATTGGCGGCAAAGCGTATTGTGTTTGGTAAGTTTTTGAATTGCGGCCAAACCTGTGTGGCGCCCGATTATATTCTGGTTGAGCGCAGCGTGCACGATGCGCTTATTGAGCAGCTAAAAGTGCAGATAAAAGCGCAATTTGGACAGAACGCCCTTACTAATAAGAACTACGGAAAAATTATCAACGAAAAACATTTCAACCGTTTGTGTGGGCTTATCAACGAGCAAAAGATAGTCTTTGGTGGGCAGAAAAACGCCGAAACATGTCAAATTGCTCCCACGCTCATGGATAACATTACCGCCGATGACGCCGTTATGGGCGAAGAGATTTTCGGGCCTCTTCTTCCCGTTCTTACCTTTGATTCTTTTGATGAAGTGGTAAGCACACTAAAAACCAAACCCAAGCCCCTTGCACTTTACCTTTTCTCAAAGAACAAAAAGCACGTCAAGCGGGTAACGCGCGAGCTTAGCTATGGCGGCGGGTGTATTAACGATGTAGTGATTCACTTGGCAACCAGCGAAATGCCTTTTGGGGGCGTGGGTGAAAGCGGCATGGGCGCGTACCACGGAAAACGCGGCTTTGAAACGTTTTCGCACACGAAATCTGTGGTAGACAAGAAAACGTGGATTGATGTTCCTTTGCGCTACCAGCCCTACGAAAGTGCGCTCTACGAAAAGCTGCTTCACTGCTTTTTGCGGTAACTGCTCGGTGTGAATAGGGGAAGTTGAACAGGGGACGGAGGAG
>CAVDDP010000019.1:0-7383 GCA_963607695.1 Hallerella sp. | reverse complement strand
GTTTTACAAGCTATGGATAGGCACACGGTGGCAGCGCTTGACATGAGCCCCTTAGACATGGTGCTCTACATTGCCGATGCCATAGAGCCAAACCGCTCCTACCCCGAGGCCAATGACTTGCGCGCGAAAATTGGTGTGGTAAGTTTGGAAGAGCTCTTTTTCAACATCTATGAATATTGGATAATGCGCATGATGGAAAGGCATATGCTTTTGCATCCCAACACGGTAGAAATTTGGAATCATTATGCTGCGCGTCTGACCGCGCGTTTAAAGGAGAAGAAATAATGACAGAAGAGAATTTGGAAGCTACAGCGCAAGCTGCGGAAGTGGCGGAAGAGGTAGCGGGCGCTGCTCAAGAAGGGGCAGAAGCAGCAGAAGCAGCCAGCGCACAAGATATGCCCGAAGTGGTGTACAACCAAACAGGCGGCATTGTGGAGTGCCCCGTTCCTAAAAGCGTTCGCGAGTGCGCTATTATTGCAGCTCAGGCAGCGCACGACAAAAAAGCCGTGGACATTGTTATCCAGGACGTGCGCGAATTAATTTCTGTTACGGATTATTTTGTGATTGTGACCGCCTCGAACAGCCGCCAGGTGAACGCAATTGTGGATAACATTGAAGAGGAAGTGCGCCGCAAGGGAGGCATGAAACCCACGCATCGCGAAGGGGGAGCCGGTGGCGCCTGGACACTTTTGGATTACGGCGAATTTGTAGTTCACGTTTTCCAGCCGGAAGCACGCGACTACTACCGCCTGGAAGAGCTGTGGAACGATGCGCCTACCTTGGAGCTGGATTTAGACTAGGCGGGTTAGAGATGTCTACAGGCAAGTATTGACTCAGCTTCTTCGCAACACGCTTAATCAATATCTTTGTCGCAAGCCTGTTGCAACACTATCAAGGAGATTTTTATGTATGAACTTAAAACGGAAGCCGCTTTTGATTCTGCTCACTTTTTAACTGATTACTATGGAAAGTGTGAGAACTTACACGGGCATCGTTGGCGTGTGGTGGTGTATTTGCGAAGCAACAAGCTTCAGGAACAAGGCACCATGAAAGACATGGTTTTAGATTTCGGTGAATTCAAGCGCATAGTGCGTGCGCAGGCAGATGCTATGGATCATACTTTTTTGGTAGAGCAGGGTTCGTTACAGCCCGAAACTCTTGAGGCTTTAAAGCGCGAAGGCTTCACCCTTCTTCTGCTGCCGTTTCGTACTACCTCGGAGAATTTAGCTTGTTATTTCGCCGAAAAGCTTATAGAACAGGGCTTGGATATTTCCCGCGTTGAAATGTATGAAACGCCTAATAATTGTGCCATTTGGTATGCTGAATAGTAAGAGGCATATGCGCCTTGGGAAAAAATGAAGCAGGGCGCTTTAGCGATTACGTTATAATATTTTGCTGTTGCATTAAGTATTACTGAAAGAGTAAAAACATGAGTGAAGAGAGCTTTGAAGCAAGTAAAAAACGCAGCGATGCCATTCAGGCAGATCTAGCTGTTCACCCGCAGAATTACACCATGCTTACGGGGGATCGCCCCACCGGAAGGCTGCATTTGGGGCATTATTTTGGCACCATTAAAGAGCGTGTGCGCCTGCAAAATTTGGGGATTTCTACCCGCATTATCATTGCCGATTATCAGGTAATTACCGATCGTGACACCACGGCAAATATTCAAGACAACGTGGAAAACATGGTTATTGATTATTTGGCGGCGGGCATTGACCCTGAAAAGACCATTATTTTCACCCACTCCGCGGTGCCTGCATTAAACCAGCTTATGCTTCCGTTTTTGAGCCTGGTTACGGAAAGCGAATTGTTCCGCAACCCTACTGTTAAGGCTGAACAAGAGGCATCGGGGCATGCGCTTACCGGGCTTTTGTTAACGTATCCGGTTCACCAGGCATGCGACATTTTGTTCTGCAAGGGAAACATTGTGCCGGTTGGTAAAGATCAGCTTCCGCATATTGAAATTACGCGCCAAATTGCGCGCCGCTTTAACGAGCGTTATGCGCCGGTGTTCCCGCTTCCCGAGGGTATTTTAAACGACGATATTCCTGAAGTTCCCGGGCTTGATGGACGTAAGATGTCAAAGAGTTATGGCAATGCCATTTCTTTGTGCTTAACGGAAGAAGAAACGTGGAAGCTTATCAAGAAATCCAAGACCGATTCTGAGCGCATGATTACGTTTGATAAGGAAAATCGCCCGGGTGTTTCGGCGCTTTTGACCACTGCCACGCTTTGCACGGGAAGAAGTGAAGTTGAAATTGCTGAAGAAATTGCCGATGGCGGCTCAGGCCAGCTGAAGAAATACGTGAACGAGAGCGTGAACACCTATTTGGCTCCGTTGCGTGAGCGCCGCCGTGAACTTGAGCAGCAAAAAAGCTACATTCACGATATTTTGGCAGAAGGCAACCGCAAAGCTAACGAAATTGCAGATGAAACGTTAGGTGAAGTGCGCGAAGCCATGCATATGGTGTATTAGTTGTCTTTGTTTTAACAATTGGGAAACGTCAAAAAACCTGTGCGCTTTGCTTTTTTCTTTTTATTATAATTTCCCGTGATATTGAACGGCCTGTTTTATGGTGCCTTTTTCAGGGATAACAAGAACAGCGTGGTAATGGGCAAGGAGTAATGTGTCTTTTTGGTAAAGACGCAAAGAGTTTTTTGAAAGCTCTTGATACGTTTTATGGCAGAGAAAAAGATAAAACTTGGCATTGATATTGGGTCAACAACCGTAAAAGCAGTTGCTCTTGATGCCGATACCAATGAGGTACTTTATTCGGAATATACCCGGCATGAAGCAAAACAGCTTCAAACGGTAGTAGAGATTCTTTCGCGCGTTGAAAAGGCGTGCCCACAAGGTACATTCCGCTGCGCTATGACAGGCTCGGGCGCAGCGCCTCTTGCGCAGGCCACCGGTGCTTTTTATGTGCAAGAAGTGGTGGCAAACGCTATTGCGGTGGGAAAATGCTATTCATCTGCTAGAACGGCAATAGAGCTGGGCGGGCAAGACGCCAAGATGATTTTCTTTAAGGCAGGCGATTCTGAGGATGCGCCGGTAAGCGCTGCTGCGTGTGAACCCAAGGGCGCGTCGGTACGTGATGACGCAGGCGAACCCGGGGGAGCGGCGGTAAGCGCTGCGGCAGCGGGGCGCGCCACGGTAAGTGACATGCGCATGAACGGTTCATGCGCTGGTGGCACGGGCGCGTTCATCGATGAAATTGCTAAGCTCTTGCGCATTCCTGTAGAAGAATTTAACGCTGCAGCCGCGGCAGGAACCCGCACCTATGATGTTTCCGGGCGCTGTGGCGTTTACGCAAAAACCGACATTCAGCCGCTTCTTAACCAGGGTGTTTCTAAGAATGACCTGGCGCTTTCTACTTTCCACGCCATTGCGAAGCAAACCATTGGCGGTTTGGCGCAGGGGCTTGATATTCAGCCACCCGTTATTTTTGAAGGCGGGCCGCTTACGTTTAACCCGCAGCTGGTGCAGGTGTTCAAAGAACGTTTGCACTTGTCAGATGCCGATATTATTGTTCCTGCGCACCCCGAAACCATTGTTGCCTTAGGCGCTGCTTTTGCTACCAATGAGCTGTTTGGCGACAAACAATCAACTTTCACGCTACAAGACGCGCGGGCGCGTTTGGAATCTCCTGAATTTCGCAAGAAAAGAAAGCAGCAACAAAGCAACCCCTTCTTTGTAAACGAGCAGGAAAAAGCACGTTTTTTGGCGCGCCATGCGCTTGCGCCACAACAAGGGGAAGGTATTGCCCCGGGGTCACATGTTCGCGCTTACCTGGGCGTTGACTGCGGTAGTACCACCACAAAGTTTGTGCTCATGAGTGAGCAGGGTGCCGTTTTGGATAGCTTCTATTCTTCCAATGAGGGTGAGCCTTTAGCTGTTGCGCAGGCTGCTCTTACTGAAATGGCGCAGCGCTATGAAAAGCAGCAGATTGAACTCACTATCCTGGGTGTTGGCACCACGGGTTACGGTGAGATGCTTATGCATGAAGCACTTGGCGCCGACTATCATGTGGTAGAAACCGTGGCTCATGCACAAGCGGCGCTTACGTGCGCGCCCGACACTTCCTTTGTTTTAGACATTGGCGGCCAAGACATGAAAGCCATGTGGCTTGATAACGGCGTGGTAACCGATATTGTGGTAAACGAAGCGTGTTCTTCTGGCTGCGGAAGCTTCCTGGAAAATTTTGCCTCTAACCTGGGAATTCCTACGCGCGAAATTGCGCAGCGCGCTTTTGAATCGGCTCATCCGGCAGCGTTGGGCTCGCGGTGCACGGTGTTCATGAATTCAAGCATTGTTTCTGAGCAGCGCCGCGGCAGCACGCCTAACGATATTATGGCTGGCCTTTGCCGTTCTATTGTGGAAAACGTTTTTACCAAAGTAATCCGTTTGTCAAACCTTGAAAGCCTGGGCAATAAGATTGTGGTTCAGGGCGGCACGTTTTTAAACGATGCCGTGCTGCGCGCTTTTGAAGAATATTTAGGAAAAGAAGTGGTGCGCGCGCCGTACCCGGGCCTTATGGGTGCCTATGGTGTGGCAATGCTTACGCGTGATTTCATGGAGAAACGCGCAGAAGCCAAAGTGTGCAACGCTTCCCCTGCATCTTCTTTTATTGGCTTTGAGGCGCTCTCACGGCTTACGTACACGCAAGAGCAGAACAAAACCTGCCCGTTTTGCGCAAATCATTGCAATCGCACTTGCGTAACCTTTTCAAATGGGCGCACCTACGTTACCGGGAACCGCTGTTCAAAGGGCGAAATTTTAGATGAAGCGGGAAGCGATGCTGCTAAAGCAGCTCTTTTGGACATTGCTGCACAACAAAAAGAGGTTCCTAACTTATTTGAAGAGCGCAAAGCGTTGCTGTTCAAGGAATACCCCTATGAGCAAGTAGCGCCCGACCAGGGCATAACGGTGGGTCTTCCGCGCGTTTTGGCGCTGTGGGATAGTGCTCCTTTTTGGACCACGTTTTTACGCGCGTTGGGTTTTGGGGTAAAGCTTTCACCCCAAAGCACACGCAAAATGTACGAGCGCGGGCTTCATGCCGTTACCAGCGATACCGTATGCTTTCCCGCAAAACTTACGCACGGGCACATTCGCAGCCTGGTGAAAATGGGTGTCGACAGAATTTTCATGCCCATTATTACCGTGGTGCCCAGCGAAGGAACGGAAAAAACCGCTGAGTCAATGTGTGCGGTGGTGAAGGGCTACCCCATGGTTATTGGTAACTCTGATAACCCCCAGGATCGCTGGGATATTCCCTTTGATGCGCCGCTGTGGCATTGGTACAGCATGAAAGACCGCGACAACCAGCTTTGTTCTTATTTTGCTGAAAAGTTTAGCGTGGAACGCGCTGCTGTTTTGGCGGCACTTAAGCAGGCCGATGAGGCGCAAAACTCCTTTAGAAGTGCGCTTCAGGCACGGGGGGAAGAAGTTCTAAAGCAATGCGAAACAACGCATACCTACGCGGTTGTTTTAGCATCGCGCCCGTATCAAAATGACGATTTAGTGAACCACGATCTGCCTAAGCTTTTCACAGAGCAGGGAATTCCTGTTTTAACGGCCGATAGCCTTGCCAGCATTCACACCGAAGATTTATCGCATCTTTTGCTTGATGTGGTTAACAATTATCATGCGCGCATGTTGTCGTGCGCTGTGGCGGTGGCGCGCAGCCCCTATTTGGAGTACGCCCAAATTGTGAATTTTAACTGCGGTCACGATGCGTATCTTTCCGATGAAATTGTGCGCATTATGCATGAGCTTAGTAATAAATCCCCCCTGGTTTTGAAGGTGGATGAAAGCGATATTGCAGGTCCTTTGCGCATTAGGGTGCGCTCATTTGTGGAAACGGTGAACATGCGGCGTGCGCGTGAACGTGCAGCGCTAGGGCGTGAGTGCACGTGCGCGCAAGCGCAAGAGCTGCTACAAGAACAAGAGCAGGTGCAAGGGCAGGCGTGCGCGTGCTCGCAAACGCATCAGCCCGCCCTTGCCGACCCCTACCATTCCAAGTTCACAAAAGACATGCGCGCCACTAAAACCGTGCTGGTTCCGAATACTTCCCATGCTTTTAGCGAGCTTATGGCAGCCGCTTTTTCCGGGCAGGGTCTAAACGCCGTAAGTTTGCCCGTGGGTGGCGATACTGCCATTCGCCTGGGAAAACAATATGTTCACAACGACATTTGTTTCCCGTGTCAGGTAGTTATTGGCGAAGCGCTTGCAGCGCTTGAAAGCGGGCAGTGGGACCCCAACAACGTGGCAATTGCTATGGGAAAATACATTGGCGATTGCCGTTTAACCCACTACACCGCGCTTCTTCGCAAAGCACTTGATGATGCAGGGTATTCGCAGGTTCCTATTATCACGAACGACGATGTTGATTACCATAACGTGCATCCTGGCTTTAAGATGAACTTGCTTACCGCGGCGCGCATTGCGTTCGGGCTTCCTATGATAGATGCCTTAGAAGAACTTCTTCGTAAAATTCGCCCCTATGAAACAGAGCAGGGTAGTGCAAATAAAGCGTTTGACCAGGCTCTTAGCCTTACCATGAACGGTTTGCGCCAGCGCGGCATTCAAGGTATGAAGCGTGGGTTTGCCCGCGCCATTGATGTTATGAAGCGCGTGAAATATGATCGCAGTCACTTAAAGCCGCAAGTTCTTATTGTGGGCGAGTACTTGCTGAATTTTCATGCCGGCGCCAATCGTAATATTGAGCATTACCTAGAGGAAAACGGCCTGGAAATTATTGAGGCGCGCATGACCGACGTTATTCGCAAATCGTATTTTTACAAAGACCGTCAGGTGCGCGAATATCACCTGGATAAGCCGTTTAGCTACAAGGCGCTCTACCGCATAGAAAGTGAAATTTTCAACTTAGCCCATAACATGTGCGACAAAATTGCAACGGCGCACCCTTTGTATAAGCCGGCGGCGCGCATGCAGGATATCGTGCCCGATTCCGACCCTATTATTCACCACACCTTTGATGCGGGCGAAGGGGTTTTGATTCCGGCAGAAATTATTCACCATGCAAAAGAAGGGTGCAAAGCCTTTGTGATTTTGCAGCCCTTTGGATGTTTGCCTAACCACGTGGTGGGGCGCGGCATTGCGAAAAAGTTGAAGGAAATGTTTCCCGATGTGCAAATTCTTCCGCTTGATTATGACCCCGATATGGCACAGGCAAACATTGAGAACCGCTTGCAAATGCTTATTATGGAAGCAAAAGCACAAGCTGTGGGGCTGGCATAAAGCAAACCGCCAATTTTTTGTTGCACTGCGCCGGCTTATCGGTTACTATGTTCAGGCACAATTTTTCGGTCGCTTGGCTCAGCGGGAGAGCATCGCCTTCACACGGCGGGGGTCACAGG
>CAVDDP010000018.1:0-6136 GCA_963607695.1 Hallerella sp. | reverse complement strand
CGCTTTGTAACCCCCCACCGGGGGCTTCCACCTTCGTCGCCCTTGCACCGGGGGGCTTCCCACTTCCACCGGGGGCTTCCACCCTCGCAGCTCGCCTCGCCTTACGACCTGCGGGCGCTGCCATAGGCGGCATGCTTGCGGTTGCCGTAGGCGCTGCCGCGGCGCGCATTCTTCTTCAGCTTTGCCAACACGTCCGCTTCGCTTTCGCCTTCCACCTGCGCGCGAAGCCGCACCACCTGGTCACGCAGGCGCGCCGCTTCCTCAAAATCCATGCTTGCCGATGCTGCCGCCATCTCTTCTTCAAGCGAGCTTATCATGTGCATAATCTGGTCGCGCGAAAATTCCGCAAGCTCTGCGTTTACCTCTTCTGCCGAACGCGAGCCCGCTTCATCGGTTACATACGACATAATGTCGTTAATTGCCTTGCGAATGGTTTGCGGCACAATGCCGTGCTGCTCATTGTATTCCATCTGAATGCGCCTACGACGTGCCGTTTCCTCAATGGCCTGGTTCATGGAATCAGTGCGCTTGTCGGCATACATTATCACGCGCCCCGAAACATTACGGGCGGCGCGGCCAATGGTTTGAATAAGCGAGCGATGGTTGCGCAAAAAGCCCTCTTTGTCGGCATCCAGTATGGCCACCAGCGTTACTTCCGGCAGGTCAAGCCCTTCACGCAGCAGGTTAATGCCCACCAGCACGTCAAATTCGCCACGGCGCAGGTCGCGCAGAATTTCCACGCGCTCTAACGTGGCAATATCGGAATGCATGTAGCGGGCACGAATTCCCTGGTCAAGCAAGTGGTCGGTCAAATCTTCCGCCATCTTTTTCGTAAGCGTGGTAATAAGCACGCGCTCTTTCTTTTCTGCCGCCATGCGCGCCTCATCAATAATGTCGTCTATCTGCGAGCGCGTGGGGCGCACCACAATTTCGGGGTCCAAAAGCCCCGTGGGGCGAATGATTTGCTCTACCTGCGCCTCGCTCACGCGCAACTCATAATCGCCCGGCGTAGCAGAAACGTAAATGAACTGCGGCACGCGCTGCTCAAATTCATCAAAGCGCAACGGCCGGTTATCCAGGCAGCTAGGTAGCCTAAAACCGTGCTCTGCCAGCGTTACTTTGCGCGAGCGGTCGCCCTCGTGCATACCGCGTATCTGCGGCACGGTAACATGGCTTTCATCAATAATGCAAAGGAAGTCTTCGGGGAAGTAATCAATAAGCGTATAGGGCGGCTCGCCCGGCGCACGACCATCCAAATGGCGCGAGTAATTCTCAATGCCACTGCAAAACCCCAGCGTTTCAATCATTTCCAAATCGTAGTTCACGCGCATTTCCAAACGCTGGGCTTCCAGCAGTTTTCCCTCTTCATTGAACTGCTGCAAGCGGTCGCGCAGCTCCTCTTGAATGGTTTTAAGGGCGCGGTCAAGCTTGGGGCGCGCCGTTACGTAATGAGAAGCCGGCCAAATGGGAAGCGCCTCGTACGAGTTAATTTGCTCGCCCGTAACGTTATTGATTTCGGTAATGGATTCAATTTCATCGCCCCAAAATTCCACGCGCAAGGGGTTATCGGCATACGGGGGGAAGATATCCAGCGCATCGCCGCGCACGCGAAACGTTCCGCGCGAAAGTTCGTAATCGTTGCGGTCATACTGAATGTCAATGAGCGCATAAATTACCTGGTCACGGTCCATTTCCTTCTGCTTGTCAAGAAACACTGCCATGCCCGCGTAATCCGCCGGGCTGCCAATGCCGTAAATGCACGAAACGCTTGCCACCACCACAATGTCACGGCGCGAAAGAAGCGCACTGGTTGCTGCATGGCGCAGCTTTTCCACTTCCTCATTAATGGAGGCGTCTTTTTCAATGAACGTGTCGGACGCCGGCACGTACGCCTCGGGCTGGTAGTAGTCGTAGTAGGAAACAAAATACACCACGGCGTTGTTGGGGAAAAACTCCTTGAGCTCGGCCGCCAACTGCGCCGCAAGCGTTTTGTTGGGCGCCAGAATAAGCGTGGGCTTTTGCACCGCTTCTATGGTTTTTGCCATGGTAAAGGTTTTGCCGGAACCCGTTACGCCCAAAAGCGTTTGGTAGCGCAAGCCCGCCTTCACGCCTGCCGCCAGCTTTTCAATTGCCTGCGGCTGATCGCCCGAGGGCTCATACGGCGCAACCACTTTAAACGGCGAACTTGATAAACGCGCCAGGGGAAGCTTCCCCTCAATCTCTTTTCGCGTGCTCATTTACGCGTTGCTCTTTTCCTGGCGCATTACCTGTTTCCACCAGGAAAGCACCTGCTGTTGCAATTGTTCAAGCGTACCGTTGTTCTCAAACGTAACGGTTGCAAATTGGGCGCGCTCCTCATCGGTCATTTGCTGGGCAATGCGGGCACGAACATCCTGTTCACGCCAGCCCGCTTGGACCGCGCGCTGAACGCGCTGTTCAAGAGGCGCGGTAACCAGCACAATGTGGGTGGCAAGCTTGCGCAGATCCTCTTGCCCGGCAAACGATGATGATTCAATAACCACCGCGGGGCATTCCTCGCACTCAAGCTGCGTTAAGCTGCTGGTTAGCGCTTTGAAGATGTGCGGATGCGTTATGATGTTCAGCTTTTCTGTTGCTTCTTTGCTTGCAAAGGCAACCCGGGCAAGGGCTGCGCGGTCAATTTCTCCATAGGAAGAAAAAATAGCATCGCCGAATGCTTCCCGTAGCTGGCTTTTTACAAAAGTCCAGGTTAGGGCGGTGTGCCCCATGGTATCAAGATCAATGGTGGCAAGGCCTAAGCCGGCAAGCGCCTTGGTTGCGCTTGACTTCCCTGAGCCCATGCCGCCAATTACTAAAATAACTTCCATATGATAAGCCTCTATCCCATACGTTCTTCAAGTGCGGAAATCATGATTTCAAGCGCTTTTATGCGTGCGTAGCGTTTGTCGTCGCTTTCCAGAATGTGCCACGGCGCAAACGATGTTGAAGTGAGTCGAAACATGTCTTGCGCGGCCGCTTTGTACAAAGGATACTTTTCGCGGTTGCGCCAATCTTCATCGGTGATTTTCCACTGCTTTGCGGGGTCTTGCTGGCGCGCGTGAAAACGATTGAGTTGTTCATCGGGGTGAATATCCACCCAGAACTTCAGAAGAATTGCGCCCCATTCAACCAGGTCACGCTCGAATTCGTTGATTTCATCGTAGGCGCGTGCCCACTGCTCGGTGGTGGCAAAACCTTCAACGCGCTCCACCAAAACGCGCCCGTACCAACTGCGGTCATAAATTCCCACGTGCCCCGCCTTAGGCAGGCGTGTCCAATAGCGCCACAAATGCGGATGCATTAGCTCAGGGCGCGTGGGTGCCGGGCTGGGGAAAATGGTGTAAGCGCGCGCATCAAGCGCCTGAGCAACGCGTTTGATGTTGCCGCCCTTGCCTGCTGCATCCCAACCCTCATACATGGCAATTAAAGGAATACGCCGCTGATACATCTCGCTTTCAAGCGCATAGAGCTTTTTTTGTAGCTTCTTCAGGCGCTTGTGATAGGTTTTTTCATCAAGCGTTAGCGTATGGTCAACATCATCTAAGTGGGGATAGTTGGCCAAAACAATGAAGCGCGCGTGTTTAGGGGCAGCCGCCGCCTGTTCGCGAGCGCGCTCTTCGTAGGTAGCTTCGGCTGTGGATGCTGTGGTTTCCGCGACAGAAGCTTCCCCAGCGCCTTCGCCTTCCCCTTCTTCCGCTGCTTCTTTGCTGGCTGCAGCAGAATTCTCAAGAGCCTTATTTGCCGCCGCCTGCTCTTCAGGTGATTCCTGCTGGTCAAGCGCGTGCTCAAGAGCCCCCACCAACGTTTCCGCAATTTTCACGTTTGCGGCGCGCTCATTTTCGCCATTAATCAGCGTCCACGGCGCACAGGCAAAATTGCTTCGCTCAAGCAAATTATCATAAATAGGATACGCGTCTTTGTAGTCTCCTATGCGCGCCAGCTTTTCCTGCGTTGCGCGCCATGCGGTTGCAGGGTCTTTCTTTAGCTTCTCGAAATGCTTTTTTCTGCCATCCTTGCTTACGTGAACAAAGAATTTCACCACCAGATAGCCATCGGATACCAGCTGCTGCTCAAAATCAACAATAGAATCGGCATAAATGACCTCGGGCTTTTGCGGCTCAAAATCTTTGGGCAGGTGAAGCGCGCCAAACATGTTGTACAAAACTTGCTGCATGGCTGCAGTGTACCAGCCTCTGTCGTAGAAGGTTATGGTGCCGCGCTCACCCAGCGCCTGCCAGAACTCTTGCATAAACGGGAAGAAACCCGTCACGCCGTTCTTGCTGCCCGTAAACGCCTGTGCATCCTGAATCTCCAGGTCATGGGTTACATGCACGCTTGTAGCGCGAGCGTCCAAGTTATACATCAAATCGGAAATGCGGCTACCTTTTCCCGCGCCGCTCCAACCTTCAAAAAGCACCACCAAGCCAATATTTTTTGACCGGGCCTGCTGCTGCAGCACCACCAACTTTTCAATGAGCTGCTTGTATTGTTTTTTATACTGCTCTTTGGGTAAGTCCTCGCATGAAAAATCAACTGTTTCCAGCATGAAAAACTCCCGTTCTTTTTGCTTGCGCACAATCGTTTGTGATATGCATATTATCCTCTTGTAGTAGCAATTTAAGCAAGAGAACTAGGCGAAAAATGCAAGTTTACTTTTTCAGGTTGATTGAAAACTTAAGTGCAACACTGCAGCGGTAAATGCAACATTGCGTTGATACCATCTATTTCATGCATTGCACCATTTATTCTCACCTTGATTATCTAAAAGCCAAGCTCAATACCAGTATCAATGCCATACTTTGCCCAAGCGGGATTTTTTAGAAGCTGCTCATGAATAATATCAATTATTTAAGAATCTTTCTCTGTTCACGCTACTACTACCGAGGTATCACCAGCCGATGTAGCAAGAGCGCGCTCGTACGAATTAAACGCATTGAGTATTTCATGAGCAACGTAAATGCCGCTCTTTCGGTTTTTTGAGTTTTGGTACAAAATGCCAGCTTCCTGCAAAGCAAGCACTGCGGAACGTGCAGCAGGATAGCTGCGATTCGTAAGCGCTTGAGCTGTTTTTATACTGATCGCAGGCGTTCCAGGAAGTACATCAAGAAGCAAAGACCCTGCCGACCCAGCACGGAATTTCATTTTCTTTGTCCAACCCACTTTAATGGAGGATAGTTCCTTTTCAAAGGCTTCTGCTTTTTCGCATGAAAGCAATACGGCATTTGAAAAATATTCAATCCAGTTATTACATGCTTCCAGGTAGCTCCCTGAATTTTCGCTACGGTATGCAGAAAGATTTGCAATATAGCGCTCCTTATCGGTAGCCAAGATAAGCGATACAGGAGGAACGGTTGTTCTGGCAAGCCCCGCAGCTTTAAAAACCATGTGAATAAGCGCTCTGCCGCATCTTCCATTGCCATCGGCGAACGGATGGATTGTTTCTAATTGCGCATGAGCAAGAGCAGCTGCTGCTATAGGCGGAAGCTGCGTTGTGTTTAGGAACACCACAAGATCTTCCATGAGCTGCGTAACATTTTCTGGCTCAGGAGGAACATAAACTGCCCCCACCGGGTTTACCCTATTGCCGCCAATCCAGTTTTGTGTTTTGCGCAGCTTACCGCCCTGCTGCTCTAAACGCGTTCCAACAAGAAGTTCGCAATTTACCTTACAAATACTTTCAATAGTCCACTTGTAATCTGTAGTTATATGATCCAAACAGGTATTTAAGGCGCGCATGTTGGTTCAAGCAAAATGTCTTTACCGCAAAGCATGTCGGGCGTATAGGCATAGTAAGCGCCTCCCATTCTTTCAGCTTTGTTCATTCCGGTTGCATCTGATACCCAAAAGTGTTTTGTATAGCTGCCCATGCAATAACCTTTCTTTGCTTCTTTAGAAAAGTAAGGTTACACGCTTAACCTTACTTTTTCAAGAGAAAAAAATAAGGTTAAAGATAGTTCAGCATGAAGCGGAAACGTTTTCATTCAAAAAGGGCTGCCCGGATGGACAGCCCTTTTGTTTCGATTTGTAAAGCGTGTGCTTATTCGGCAGCTTATTCAGCAGGAGTCTCTTCTGCAGCTTCGGCAGGTGCGGCTTCCTCTGCGGGAGCTTCGGCAGCAGC
>CAVDDP010000017.1:0-2504 GCA_963607695.1 Hallerella sp. | reverse complement strand
TGCTTGACCTGGAGCAAACACCCGCCGAGCTTGAAGAGCAGGAAGCATCAACGGAGGACTAGGGCGTGAGCAGCCAGCCACTTCGCAAAACTTTTTTCTAAAATTCAAGAAAACTCAATAATCTGCCCGCCCCGCAAACTCAAATAGCGTATTATTCAACGTGACCCAAAAAAGATGGGTTTTGCGCTGTATGCCAGCAGCGCACATGTTTTGATTCCTTGCTATGCGGGAAAGAAAAGAGGGCATAATGGCGGAAGGTACTGTTAAGTGGTTTAACCCCGAAAAAGGCTACGGCTTTATTTCTCAGAAGGACGGCGAAGATTTGTTCGTTCACTTCTCTGAAATCAAGATGGACGGCTACAAGACACTCGATGAGGGTCAGGCTGTTTCATTTGATATCGTAACCGGCCGCGATGGTAAACTCCAGGCCAGCAACGTGGTGAAGCTGTAAATTCGGATTTCCATAGAGTGCTGAAAGGGAGGGAGGCGCAAACGTTGCGCTCCCTCCCTTTGTTGTAGGTTTGCGAAAAACACGCGCAAGGAGGGTGGAAATATGCAAGATTATTCGCAGCGCGATAAGCTGGCTTTGCAAATTATCAATTTAGCGAAAGCAGAAATTTTGCTTGAAAACCCCTTTCTTGCGGAAGCGCTGGGTTGCATGACGCAGAACCCTGCGGCCCTTGATGGTACGCTTACCGCAGGCGGCACCCTTGCGCAGTTCATAACAAACGGGCAGGATTTTGGCTTTGACGCCGGCGCTGTTATAGCGCAATTCCGCACGTCAGGGGGCAAATCTCCCAAGCATGACCTTTTACATTGCCTGGCGCATTGCGTGTTTTTGCACCCCTTTGTGGGAAAACGCATCAATGCCAACTGGTGGAATATTTCCTGCGATATTGCAGCAGAATATGTGGTGGCAGAAATTCTTGGCCCGCGCGATAACACGCGGGGGGAATCAATTACGCGCACTCTTTCGTGGATTGAAAACCAGCTGGGCGCACGCCCCACGGCCGAAAAGGTGTATCACCGCCTGGCGCACGGGCAATGGCAGCACCTGATTTCCGTATGGGAGCTGCTTTTTGCGTCTGATGAGCATCGATGCTGGTATGCGCCCCCTACCACGGCACAAGATGCCTCTTCCGAAGCTCAGAGTGAACAACAGGGGGAAGCTGCCGATTCTGCCGTCGAACGCGGGCAGGAGCAGGCGCAAGCGGGAGACAAAAAGCGCTCAAACGAAGCGCCGTGTACCCATGATGAAGAGCGCAAGCGTGAGCCGGGTGAAAACCAGAGGGAAGACCTCTCGGCACTTGATACTGGCGCGGAACAAGCGCAAAAGAGTGGTACTTCCCTTGATTTTCCCCAGGAAGAACAGGCGCCTGAACAGGCACAAAGCATGCAGGATGCGCCTGTACCCGAGCAAAACCAAGCGGAAAGTGGCATGGCATTGCCAGAGGGATTGCAAAAGCAGCAGCTTCCCCAAAACGGGCAAGCGCGCCAAACCCCTGATGAGCTGGCGCCCAGCGTGAAAGCTTTTAGTGCACAGGCAAATCAGCCTGGCACGCAGGAAAACGATGGTGTGGCAAACGTGCGTGCGCAGGGGCAGGGCGCTGGTGCGCAAAATGAACGCTACGTGAGCCAGCGCACGGGGGCACATTTGCAAGCGCCTTTGCCTTTTCCCCACCATGAACAGCGCAAAGAGTGGGAGCACATTGCCAGCAATTTATCGGTAAACATGCAAACCTATGCGCGGCAGAATGCCTCTGCGTATGCGGGATTTGCGTCGCTTTTGGGGCAATCGCTTGCGCGCCCCGTGGATTACCGGGCGTTCTTGCGGCAATTTGCTGCGCTGGGCGAGGTCATGCATGCCTCTGACCAGGAGTTTGATTACGTTTTTTACACGTACGGGCTGCAGTTGTACCATGATATGCCGCTTGTTGAGCCGCTGGAGTATCGCGAAGAGGCACGCATCAAAGAGTTTGTTATAGTGATTGACACTTCCGGCAGTGTGCAGGGAAATATCGTGCGCCGCTTTGTGGATACCACGTTTGAAATTTTGAAAAACACCGAATGCTTTCATCGGAAGGTTCAGGTGCGCATTATTCAATGCGATGCGCGCGTGCAATCTGATGATAAGATTACCAACGTACAGGATATGAAAAAGTGGGGGCGCGCTTTTCGGCTGCTTGGCGGTGGCGGCACCGATTTTCGCCCGGCGTTTGCGTATGTAGATTCCCTTATTGAGCAGGGGGAACTAAGAAACATTGGCGGGCTTTTGTACTTCACCGACGGCTGGGGCACGTATCCCACCTGTGCGCCGGCGTATCGCAGCGCCTTTATTTTTTACGATGAGAATTACCGGCCCGAAAACGTGCCGCCCTGGGCTATGCAAGTGCTTATGAGCAACGAGGTGCTTGAACGCGCGGAAACGGCAGGTTCCGGCCTGGCGGGCGCAGCGGCGGCGGGCGCGGGCGCGGCAACGGCGCACAGCACGGCGGCGCCAGCAA
>CAVDDP010000016.1:0-3288 GCA_963607695.1 Hallerella sp. | reverse complement strand
TTCCTGCGATTCCTGCGATTCCTGCGATTCGCTCTGCGAATCTTGCGGCGTATCCTGCAGCCTGTCCGATAAATTACGCTTGCGAATTGCCTGGTCGTCATTGGGGTTTTCGCCCTGCTCCTGCCTATGCTTCGCATTTGCCCACAGCTCGTGGCAATCGCGCTGGAAAAGCATGCGCAAATCCCACACGCGGGCAGCGCTAAAACCGGCGCCTTGCGCACGAGGGCCATTTACCTCGGCATCGGCAAAAATACGATACAACTTTGCAGGCGAAATGCGCCCTAGATCCTTTTCAATAGCAGCAAGCTCTTCACGGCGCTGCTGGTCATTCTCGCAGATGAAACGGTTTTCCGTCATGTCAAGCGCAATGGCTTCCACCACTATATCGCACGCAAGCGACCACGCCGAAACGTTGATGTGATCTTCGTCTAACGGGTGGCGAAACACGCAATGCAAAAGAAGGTGCAGGTAATCGCGAACAACTTCGTTCATGCCTTCCTCAAAGCGCGAAAGCGTATACAGCGGGCTTACCAGCAGCTGGCGGCCATCGGTTGCAAGAGAAAGCGGGTGCCAGCCAATAACCGAAGGCATTTTCCACAGAGCAGTATCCAGAAAGCGAAACGCCATCATCAGCTTCATGCGCGCCTGACCTGCTACTTCAAGCGCCAGCGCGTTAATGGTTTCCTCGTAGTTTGCCGCCTGGGCCGTAGTTTCGCCCGGCAGCGCTACGGGTTGCTGCACAAGTTTGTTCTGTTCAGTTTCACTGAACACGTGCAGGTAAGGTATCTCTTGTTCGTTTTGCACAAGCAGCCGCCCTTAAGTTCGCTTTTTCGGTTCACCATTCCCGTTTGTGTTTTGCGCCTGTTTTAACGTATATTACAAGTCAAACTCTGACATTACATCATAGCCGAAATAGCGGCGCCGTAGTTCAAAAAGATGCCCCGTTACTTCCACATTATGAGCACTTTCTGCGGCGTCGATTAAGCCAACCACGTTATCTGATGTGATAAATCCAAGCGAAAACAGCTGGTCAATGCCCTGCAAGTAATTATTTTTTGCAAACAGAAGCACAATTTCATCCAAACGGCGCGAAATAAGCGGCTCAAAGCGCTCACGCGTGTCTTTTTTCAGGAACAAGGGGTACTGCAGGCGCTCAAGCGCATACGACACAAGCCGAAACGTGTTGGGGCACCAATACATGGCCTCATCGGCAAGCTTAAGAGCACGCTGCAACAAAACTTCCGTAGTTACTGGCTTTTTAATTTCGCGCTGCGTTTTTTTGGTATAAAACGACTGCCGCAAAGCGGTGCGCCCCGTTGAATTATTGGGATATTGCAGAACAAAGCGAGTATAGCCTTGAACAGGGGCATTATATATATTTATAGTAACATTTTGCGCCACTACCGCATTCAGAAAACAGTCGGTCTCATAAAACTCCACGCCATCGTGGGTTTCCACGGAATACAGCTTTTCCACGTTTACCAGGCAATACGAGTAAACTTCTGTAGCGCAGGCAGGAATATGCACGCTTCTGTCGCTTCCGCAATACAAAAGCACCGCAACGCCGCCCGAAGGCAGGTGCTGGCATAAAAAGTAATTTTCCAGGAAAAAGGTTTCGCACAGCGGGTTTACCTGCACATGTGCAATCATGCTTGGCGGAACAAAACTGGTGCCCTCGCGCGTAAGCAGCGCACTTTTTCCCAAATGCTGCATAGTAGCGGGAAGATAAAGGCTGCTCACCCGCGTGCCAACAAAAGCGCCATCGTGAATTTCGCGAAGCGATTGCGAGCCTTCTACGCAGGCAAGCTGCGAACAACCGGCAAACGCATGAGCGCCAATGACCTGCAAATTTTCGGAAAGCTCCACCACCATAAGCCTTGTTTGGCGTGCAAACGCATAAGGAGCAATTTCCACTGTGCGCGCATCAAGCGTGTATTCGGTTATGCTGCCGTTAAGCAGTTGTTCGAATGAAAGCTGGGTTTGCGGTTCAGAAGTATCGTGCGGAAGATAGCGATACAACCCCTGCGACGCATCCACAAAATAATAGGGATTATCAGGCGCTATGCGAATTGCGGGAACAAGCACACCGGCAGCACTTTCGGGCTTATCACTTTGGCGCGCGCCCGCCGCAGGTAAGCCGGTATCGCTTTCAGGCGCGGCTTCCTCTTCCCCACCTGCATTTTTAACCACCAGGGGAACACCACAGAAGTTGTTGCTTAAGTAGTCCACGGTGCAGGGAATATCAAGCTGCGTAAGACCGGTGCTCATAAACACCTCTTCGCCAATGGAGCGCAAGCCCTTGTTCAGCGTGACCTGCGCTAACTGCGCGCACGAGCAAAACGCGCGCCGCTCAATACTTTGAAGCGAAGCAGGCGCGTTGAAATCCTGCAAACCTGAACGGAAAAATGCAAACGTCTCAATGACTTGCACCGTAGGGGGCAAACTCACGTGCTGCACGCCTTCCATGTTCGAAAACGCCTTGTGGCAAATACGCGTGGTGCCCGGCATCACGCTGTAATGCGCCAAGGGCGTTGCCAGCGCCAAAAGCGCGTTATCGCTTTTTCGGTAAATTCCCTGGCCATCGGTGTAAATCCAGGGGTTGTGCTCGTCAATTTCCACACGCGTAAGCGTAGACGCCGCAAAAGCGCCACTGGCAACTTCGCGCGTATTTCTGCCAATGCGCAGCGTGGAAATGCTGCCCGAGCGAAAAAGACCCAGCGGAATACGCACAAGCATGCTGGGCAGCTGCAAGGTATCCACGCCGGAAAGCGACGCCAACAATGCAGTATCAAGCGTTGCCAAAGCGTCGGGCAAAACCAGCTGCTCCAAATGGGAAAAACGGCGCAAAATGCCTGGTTGAAGGCGCGATACGCCGGCAGGCAGCTGCAGTACGCGCAAGTTAGGAATATCCAAAAAAGTGCGGGCGGCAATCTCTGAAACAAGCATTCCGTTAAGGTACGCGGGGCACAACACGGTATCTGTTACCGTTTTACACCCCGTTATGCGCACGTTGCCGTTCTCAAGCTGGCAGTAGGCAAACTGCGTTCCCACAGCATCGGTGTATATTTTCTCTTCACTCACGGCAAGGGTAATTGCCGCAGAGGGTTTGTTTTGAGAAGCGCCTGCGGCGGCATTGCGGGAAGAAGATGAAGGGGAAGCTGCCGGCGCATGAGCGGCATGAGCGGTGCTTTCGCCAGAATCATGCGCGCCAGAAGTTGTTGCGTGCGCGCCTGCCGCTTTGGAACGTGCCTGCTCAGAGCCTGCTGTATGGGTATATGCCCGCAAGTC
>CAVDDP010000015.1:0-3789 GCA_963607695.1 Hallerella sp. | reverse complement strand
GGCATCAATGGTAACTGCCTGGTCATACGCCTCTGAGGTGCGCCCAATCACACACGCTACGGTGCCGGTAATGTCGTATTTCTCCTTGATTCCCAAAAGCGATTCCAGGCGCTCGGCTTCTTGCTTGTACTCTTCGGCATCGGCAAGCTTCTTTTTCAAGCTGGCGTTTTCTTCCTGAAGCTGCGTAATTGAATCTTGCGACGCCGTGGCATCGGTTACCGCGTCAGACACATCATCGCGCGCGTTTTCCACACTTGCGCCCACCTGTTGCAGCGGCGAGAACACCGAGCAAATGGCATTTTTCGCCTGGTGAAGAACACCCGCATCGCCTTCGCGCACGTATAAAAATGCAAAAGCTATGCAAAGCACCAATATCACGACAAGAAGGACCCGAGGGTCCTTCGAAGAATTTTTTACTTTATACGTTTGCAGCATATGTTTCGCTATCCTGCGCCCTTAGCTTATTTTGAGCGCATGAGTGTTTGTCTGAGTGCCGTGGGCGTTTCCAAAACTTTTGAACAGCCCATAACCACGTTAGTTAGTGCCGTTTCGCTTACAAATACGGGAATTTCCAGGCGATACGCCAAGTATCGGTCTAAGCCGGAAAGCAAACCGCCGCCGCCGGTAAGCATAATGCCATTCTTGATAATATCGCTGGCAAGGTCGGGGTTAGTTTTCTTGAACGTTTCTTTAATGTGGATAACCATTTCTTCCACCGGGGCTTGCAGTGCGCGACGCACATCTTCTGAATGAACCAGAACCTCTTTTGGCTGTTCAGTGTACATATCCTGACCCGAAATGCTTAAATCGCGCTCGCGGCCGTCTTCAAAAGGAAGAATAGACCCAATGGCAATTTTAATGTACTCAGCGGTGCGCTCGCCAATCTTAATGCCCAGCAAATCGCGCAGGTGATTTGCCACCGCTTCGTCCATGCGGTTGCCCGCCAGGCGAAGCGAAGAAGACGTAACAATGCCGCCTAAGGAAATTACGGCAACCTCGGTGGTGCCGCCGCCAATGTCTACCACCATAGAGCCAATGGGCTCTGTTACCGGAAGCTCTGCTCCCATAGCAGCTGCCATGGGCTCTTCCACCAGGTAAGCCTGGCGTGCGCCTGCTTGAATGGCGGCTTCAAATACCGCACGTTTTTCAACCGATGTTGCCCCGCACGGAATGCAAATAACAATACGCGGCTTTGCCTGCCACGGGTACTTGCGCGAAATTGCACGATCAATGAACGCAGAAAGCATTGCTTCCGTTACATCGTAATCGGCAATAACGCCATCGCGCAAAGGATGCTCTGCCGAAAACGCATCGGGCGTGTGGTTAATCATGTTTTTCGCTTCACTACCAACAGCTAAAACGCGATGCGTACTTTTTTCAATGGCAACAACGGAAGGCTCGTTGATAACAATGCCTTCGCCCGGAATAGCCACAAGCGTATTCGCCGTTCCCAGGTCAATAGCTAAATCAACCGAGGAGCGCGAACCTAAACTTGAAAAAAAATCTCCTGAAGAGATTGAATCTAAAAATGACATAGAGTTATCTCCCACTTATTTTTTTACGTAAGTGTGAATTTTACCATAGAGTATACCTATGAGGGCTTTTTGACTTAAGCAGGAAGCAAAAAACAATGATTATCCACGTTAGAGGGCGCGCCTGCAAAGCGGGTGCAAATAAAGCGCCCCTAGTGCACTGAGCACGAGAAACACGGGTCGTATGCGCGAACCAGCATTTCAACGTTTTGAATCACTTCTTCTTCCGAAACATTTTTCTGCGCTAGATCGCAAGCAAGTTTCATCATGTCGGCTTCCATATTGGCCACATTTTGTGCGGTAGGCGTAATAATGGAAGCATGCTCAACATAGCCTTGCTCGTTAAACTCCAAATCGTGGAAAACTGTTCCGCGCGGGGCTTCGGTAAAGCCAATCCCCCGCCCTGCCCGCGGCTCAAACGCTACCGGTTTCGTGGTGCCTTCAAACTCATTTGCTGCCAACGCGCGACATAAGTTGGCACAGCGCTCAACAGCATCTACCAGCTCTACCGCCTGCGCCACATTGTTGTTAAAGGGGTTAAGCTCCGGCGGGCGCAACCCTGCTTTTGCTGCCGCAAAGCGTGCCTGCTGCGTTAAGTTATCCCACGATGCGTTAATACGCGCCAAAGCACCCACCATATAGGGGCTCTTCGTTTCTTTTACGCGCGAAAACAGGGCACCCGAATGCGCCACCACATATTCTTCTGTTACTTCATGTAACTGCGTGCAGCGAAAACGCTTGCCTGAACGCACCAGTGCAAACTCTTCGGAAAGCGTTATGGGGTATGCGCCTTGCTGTACCATGGCCATCATTTCGCCACTTGTTTGCAACGCCGGCGTGGGAAAACTATTGAATACATCCACCGTAGCAATAGCGAAATCAAGCGCCGCATCAAGGCGGCTTGCCATGTGCTGGTACTGCTGTGCGGTAGGTTCACTGGTAAAGCCACCAACCACCGCGGTAATGGGGTGAATACTGCGCCCACCCACTAAACAGCACAGCTCATTACCTAAGCTTTTAAGCCCCAGTGCCTGGTCAAACAGCTCTTTATTCGTGCTAGCCAAGGGGAAAACGCTTTGCTGCTTCAAGTAATCGGGCGCTGCCAAAACATAGAGATGCGTGGCATGATTTTGCAAGTACGAGCCATATACCAAAAGCTCACGCAAAGCACGGGTGCGCTGGCTTACCGTAATGCCAAACGCCTGCTCAATGGCTAAAAGGCTGGTTATCACATGATTGGGCGAACAAATGCCACAAATACGCGAGGCAATAAAGGGAATCTCATCATAGCGGCGCCCGCGCACCATGCTTTCAAAAAAGCGCGCAGGTTCGTCAATTTGCATTTGAACCGATTCAACATTTCCCTCTTTTATGGAAACTTTAACTTGCCCGTGGCCTTCTACTCTGGCCATATGCTCAAGCGTTAACACCTTTTTACTCATAAACGTGCTCTCCGAACTGTCAACTCGTTTACTTCATTAGCCCTGCTCAAAAGCAGTTTGCGCCTCAAACTCGGCCGCGTTGCACAGCAGTCCGCGCTCTGCGATAACCTGCGCTCTTCTGCTTGCGCCTCAAGCTCAATCGCACTACACAACAAGCCTGCGCTCTGCAGCCCGCACTTTACGCTTCTGCTGCTTCTGCCTGCGCATCCAGCGCTACCGCATTAAAAATGCGCAGCCGCTGCTTGAATACTTCCACACTGGCACCATACGATTCAACCACTTCATAGGCGCTTTCCAAATTGCAATCAGGCGAAAGCCCGGCACACCCATTGCAAGCGCGCCCCAACTTAGGGCAACGCGCCCCGCAACCCGTTTGGGTTACCAGCCCCAAGCAAATTTGCCCCTGCTCATATAAGCATTGCGTGCCGTTTATCTTGCACGCGCCACACATGGTGGTGGTAGGAATGGTTTTGTTTGAGCCATATAACGCTCGCTGCAAAACATCCACAAACGTGTAAAAATCCACGGGGCAGCAGGGAACTTCAAAATCTACGTCAATGTAGTTGGCAACAGCAGAGGGCGCAATCACTTTTCCGCATGCGCTGGGCAGCTTTTTCCCATACACCTGCGCGGCGTGCTTTTTTGTCTCTTGTGCTGCCATGCCCGGAATGCCACCGGTTAACGCACATGATCCAATGCAGATAACCGCTTTGGCGCGAGCGCGAATCTCCGTTAAAAGGTCGCGAGCTTCCGTTGTGGTTACCGCACCTTCAATAATGGCAACATCAAACTCTTGCGGAAGCGGCTCATTGCTT
>CAVDDP010000014.1:0-2999 GCA_963607695.1 Hallerella sp. | reverse complement strand
TCCATTTATAACGCCATGCCGCTAGCAGGCGTAGAAGCGCTGGTAGCTTTCATGAAAGAGTTTGAAGCTGCACACGAAAACGCCTAGAGCACGCGAAAGCGCCCCCTGGTAAGAAACGTAAGGAAGGAACCAAAACAATATGTCGCTTAAAGTTCTTGTAACCGATGTTATTGCGCAATGCGGCCTTGACTATTTGCGCAGCAAAGCGTTGGAAGTAGATGTTCATCTGGGAATTTCTACGGAAGAGCTAACGGAACTTATCCCGCGCTACGATGCGCTTATTGTGCGGTCGCGCACCAAGGTAACGCGCGAAGTTATCGAAGCGGCAACGAACTTGAAAATTATTGGGCGCGCCGGCTTAAGCACCGATAACATTGACATTGCCGCCGCTTCTGAGCAGGGCATTACCGTGTGCAATGTTCCCGATTCTAATATTACTTCCGTGGCAGAAATGACCATGTGCCTTATGCTTATGTGTGCCCGCAACGCAGCTCAGGCGAGTGCCGGCATGAAGCAAGGCAACTGGGACCGTGAACAATACACCGGCATTGAACTTTTTGGCAAAACGCTTCTTATTGTGGGGCTTGGCCGCTATGGGGGGCTGGTTGCCCAGCATGCGCGCGCTTTTGGCATGAATGTTTTGGCCTATGACCCGTACTGCAGTTCCGATAGAGCAGCTCAGCTGGGTGTAAAATTGTGCGCTACGCTTGCCGAAGGCTTACCGCAGGCCGATGTAATTTCTCTTCATTTACCCAAAACGGTAGAAACAAAGGGAATGATTGGGCCTAACGAATTTGCCGCTATGAAAACCGGCGTTATCTTGCTGAATGTTTCCTATGCGGGCACCTGCGATATCAAGGCGCTTTCCGACTTTATAGCTGCCGGCAAAATTGCCAGCGTTGGCATTGATGTGTACGACGAAGAGCCTTGCACCAATTCTCCGCTTTTGGAGTTTCCGCAGGTTGTTCTTACGCCTCACTTAGGGCCGGAAACGGTTGATGCCCACAACAGCTGTTCCTCACAAATTGCGGAATATATTTTTGCCGGGCTTTCCGGTTCTTTGGTTCCCACGGCGGTAAACCTTTCGCAAGTTCCGGCAGAAGTGGTAGATAGTGTTGGCCCCTACATTATGGCGTGCGAAACTGCCGGCGCTATTTTGGGGCACCTGGATTCTTCCATTCCACGCTCTTTAACCATTACTACCATGGGAAAGCTGGCAAATTGCGATGCCAGTGCTTTGGTGGCAGCTTCCCTTAAAGGGTTACTTTCAAGCCGCGAGGTAGAGCATATTACCACCGCAAATTACGAAGTTATGGCACGCTGCCACGGCATTGCGGTTTCCTGCTGTAATGGAGTATCGGGGCAGGGGTATTCCGCACAAGTAGACATTGCCGCTGGTGACAACAGTGTTTCTGTGGTGGTACCCGATGGTGCCTCTGCCATGCGTTTGGTATCGTTTTTGGGTTACGACATTGATATTGTTCCTACGCGCAACTCCGTTATTTTTGAATACCCCGACGCACCCGGGCGAATTGGCCTTATTGGCACGCTTCTGGGCAACGCAGGCGTTAATATTTCTACCATGCAAATTAGCACGAAACCTGCACAAGGAACGGCGCTGGTGTACTTGAATGTAGATAAGCGTATTTCAGAAGAGGTATTGGCGGAAATTTCGCAAAGCATTAATTTGCTCAATTGCTGGCAAATTTCGCTCTAACGCCTGCCCGCACTTGCACAACAAAAAAAGCTGTGGTACAGTGCTAGAGCACATGCGAAGAGAAACGCAATTTTTGCGCTTCGCACCATACTTTCGATTACTTAGAAAGTGGGCACATGCCCGCTTTCTTTGTATATTACGGGAAAAGGCAGGAAAGAGTGCTTAGCCATAAAGAACAAATGCTGTTAGAAGCGCTTGAACCACAGGCGCAGCAAAAAGAAGTGGAGATTGTGACCGTTGAGATAACGGGCTCAAAGAAGTCTCCCACCATTCGCGTGTATATTGACACCGCCCATGGCGTTGGCTTTGATGAACTCTCTGGTGCACAAAGCTGGATTGGAGAAACCATTGAGCGTATTGACCCGTTCCCGGGCGCTTATATGCTTGAAGTTTCTTCCCCTGGTGTAGACAGGCCATTGCGAACACCTGCACATTTTAACCGCTATGCAGGGCAAACGGCGGTTGTTAAAACCACGAAAGCCGTTGGTGGCCGCTCTCATGTGAGCGCAACCATTGTGAGCGCCACAAATGAAAAACTGGTACTCAACGATAATGGCACCACGCTTGAAATTCCCTTTGATGTTATCAAACACGCCCATTTAAAAGGTGTTATTGATTTTAACCAAAAAGTACAAATGCAAGAAACTGAGTAAAAACAGTACAAAAACCGGAAAGGAACTATTGTGGCAAATTCAGAACTGATTGAAGCTTTACAGGCGTTAGCTCATGAGCGCAAGATTGATGAGTTGTACCTGATTGAGCGCTTGGAAGATTCTCTGGCGAAAAGCTATCAGCGTATCTTAGACTTAGAGTGGGATGCAAGTGTAACTATTGACCGCAACACGGGCAAAATTTATGTATACGAAATGGTTCCTACCGATGAGCCCGATGAAGAAGGCGAATATCACGAATTTGAACCGCGCGATGTAACGCCCAGCGACGTAAGCCGTATTGCCGCCCAAAATGCAAAAAGCGTGATTGCTTCTATTGTGCGCGATGCAGGGCGTCAGTCTATTTATCGCGAATTCCGCAATCGTAAAGGCGATTTAGTAACCGGTACCGTTTTGCAAGGAACGAACGACTTTACCATTATCAAAATTCGCGATGGGGTAGAGGCAGAGCTTCCGCATTACGATCAAAAGAAGTTCCCCACCGAGCGCAATGAGCGCCCTGCAAATGAACATTATCGTCACAATCAGCGCTTGAAAGTGCTTATTATTGACGTGCGTGACCCCAATTCCGACGAGCCCAAAACAAAGGGTGAGCAGGGGCGTCCTTCCAT
>CAVDDP010000013.1:0-5248 GCA_963607695.1 Hallerella sp. | reverse complement strand
GGGGAAGCGTGACTTTATAGGGAAAGCGTGACTTTATGGGGAAAGCGCAACTTTACAAGCAAAGCACGCAACTTTAAGCCATTCTTTTGAAGAGCCCTTGCACAGCTGCGCTGTTTTGAGGAAAATTGCACACGGAAAAATAGGCAACAAATCAATGGGGAAGGCATAGCTATGAGCGAAACTACCAACGAAGAAAATAAAAGTGCTGTTGAAGCCGCAGCAAACGAAAACGGATTTTGCCTGGTAAGCGAAACAGAAGTGAGCGAAATAAGCGCACACGCCTATGTAATGAATCACCAAAAAACGAAAGCTCGCCTGCTGTTTTTGCAATGCGAAGACGAAAATAAAGCGTTTTCCATTGCCTTTAAAACGCCTCCGAAAGACAACACGGGCGTTTTTCATATTTTGGAGCACTCTGTTTTATGCGGGTCAAAGAAATACCCGGTCAAAGAGCCGTTTGTGAACTTGCTCAAAACTTCTATGCAAACGTTTTTGAACGCCATGACGTTTTCCGACAAAACCATGTACCCCGTTGCCAGCACCAACAACCAAGACCTATTGAACTTAACCGATGTGTACCTTGATGCCGTTTTTCACCCGGCAATCTATGAGAAAGAAACCATCTTCCAGCAGGAAGGATGGCATTATGAGCTTGCAGGGGAAGAGGCCGGGGATGACTCTTGTGCCGATGCCTCTTGTGCCGATGCCTCTGCCAGCGCTTCTTGCGCCAGCGCGCCGAATGCGGAAGCTGCGGCAGATGCGGAAGCCGCCGCAGATACGGAAGCTGCCGCCCCTGCGCTCTCTATCAATGGCGTGGTGTACAACGAAATGAAGGGTGCGCTTTCCGAACCAGAAGACATGCTGTGCAACGTGATAAACGCGGGGCTTTTCCCCAACTCGCCCTATGGGTTTGAATCGGGCGGGCTGCCTTCAAGCATTCCTGACTTAACGTACAACGATTTTCTTAACGAGCACCGCCGCCATTACCGCCCCGATAACAGCTACATTATTCTGTATGGCGATGTTGACTTGCCGCCCCTTCTTGCACTTATTGACCAGCACCTTTGCAATGCGCAAGGGGAAGGCGAAGGCGCCAGTGCAGCCGCCAGCGCCGCTGGCACCAACACCGCCGCCAGCGCCACCAGCACCGAAACCTTCACTGCGCGCGCCATTGCGCACCAGGAACCCGTGGTATCGCTGGGAAACACGTATGCCATGAACATCTCGCAAGAAAACGCCTGTTGCGGCATTGGTTACGTTATGGGCGGCGCTTGCGATTTCACGCGCATTAACGCCATGGGTGTGCTTATTGACGCTTTGGCGGGCTCCAATGAAGCGCCGCTCAAACGCGCGCTTTTGGATGAAGGCATTGCCGATGACATTGACTTTACGGTGCGCGATAGCATGGCGCAGCCCTACGTTTTGGCGTACGCGAAAGGCATTGAAAAAGGTGCGCTTGAGACCTTCCACAACCTGGTAACCAAGCATATTACCAGGATAGTTGAGGAAGGCATTGACACCGAACTGATTGAGGCCGCACTTTCTCACGACGAGTTTTTACTGCGCGAGCGCGATTTTGGCTATGCCGATGGCGTGATTAACGCCATAAGCGTTATGGCGGGCTGGCTTTACGATGACGAGTGCGTAGTGGAAGGCTTGCGCTACGAAAAATGCTTTGCCTACCTGCGCGAACAAATGAACTGCGGCTATTTTGAGAAGCTGGCGCGCGAAGTATTTTTGGAGAACAACCATGTGGCATCGGGTGAGATTTTAGCCGCGAATACACCCAACACAGCAGAAAGCGAGCGCTTGAAAAAAGCAGAACGTGAACTGGGCAAAGAGGGTCTTACGAAGGTAAGCGCCACGGTAGAAGCACTGCGCGCCGCACAGGAGCAACCCGATGATCCCGCTGCAGTGGCGGCGCTGCCACAGCTTTCTCCCAAAGACATAACAGACGCAAAGCCCTGGGGAGCATACGGCTTAGATGAGCAGGCGCCTCTTCCCTGCTTGCGCCACCACCTGGACACTCACGGCATTAGCTATATGCAGTTTTACTACAACATGGATGTTATTCCTTTTGAAGAGCTTCCCTATGCTTCCCTTCTGGCATATGTATTAAGCAAGCTGGCAACCAAGCGCTGGAGTGCGGCGCAGTTAGACACGCTAATTCAAAGCAAAATAGGCGCGCTTTCCTTTGCACCCAAAGTGGTTGGAAGCGATGCCAACCTGCACGAATTTTCCGTGTTTTTGGGAGTTGGCGCCTCGTGCCTGGATTTTAAGACTGCCGACACGCTTGAAATCATAGGTGAAATTGTTAAGAACACCACGTTTAGCGACACCGGGCGCATAAAAGACCTTCTAACACAACTGCGCATTCAACTTGAGCAATCGCTTATTGGCGCAGGTCATCTTATGAGTATGGAACGCGTTGGCTCGTATGTGCGCGAAAGCGCATGCGTGTCGCAGCAAATGACCGGCATTGAGTTTTACGTGTTCCTGAAAGATTTGCTGGCGCATTTTGATGAACGCGCACAGGAGCTTTGCGCAAAGCTTGAAGCGCTCTCTGCCGTGATATTTAACGCCAACAACGTGCTGGCAAGCTTTACCGGCCCCCAGGTTGCCTACGATACCTTCCTGGAAACGCTGGGTGCCATGAAGGCCAAGTGCAGCGCAGGTCAGCGCGGCAAAAACGTGCTTCACGTGCCAACGCCTACCCCGAAAAACGAGGCGTTTATTGTTCCCGCCGATATTACGTATACCTCGTGCGGTGCCGACAGGCGCGCGCTTGAAAATGCCGCTTTGTATCACGGCTCGCAGCTTATGGTGGCAAACGCGTGCTCGCTTGATTTCATTTGGAACGAAGTGCGCGTAAAGGGCGGAGCATATGGCGGTGGCCTGCGCATTCCTGCGAAAAATGACATTTTGTTCTATTCGTATCGAGACCCACGCATTGACGAAACGCTTGAGCGTTTTCGCGCTACCGCAACGTGGCTGCGTCATTTTGAACCAACAGAACGCGAATTTGATGGCTATGTGGTAAGCAGCATTGCTTCGTTGGATAATCCACAAAAACCGCGCCTGATGGCTGTTGCACAAAACAACGCGTATTTGCGCGGGCGCGCTGATGATTTCCGCCTGCAATGCCGCACCGAGGTGCTTGAAAGTACCCCTGACATGCTGCGCGCTTTTGCCAATACGCTTGAAGCGGCAGCAGATGCACCAAACTACTGCACCATTGGCAACCGTGCCATTATCGAAAACGCAAAGACCAACTTCAACGTGATAGAGCTGTTTTAGTGCGCGCGCTACCGTTAGAACACTTTAGCAACGAACAGGCGCCATAAGCGCGCAAATGCGCTAAACTGTGCCCGATAAAAAATTACAGAGAAAGGGAGAAGCATATGCTCGAACTAAAGAATCTTGTGTTCGAGGTGCCGGTATCAGACGGATCTACAGAGACAAAGCGCATCATTGATGATTTGTCGCTAACCATCGACGATGACCGTTTTACCGTTATTACCGGCCCAAACGGTGGCGGTAAGTCCACCTTGGCAAAGCTGATTATGGGCATTGAAAAGCCTACCAGCGGCCAAATCATTTTCAACGGGCAAGACGTTACGGATTTCAGCATTACCGAACGCGCGAAAGCCGGCATTGGCTACGGTTTCCAGCAGCCAGCACGCTTCAAAGGCATGAAGGTAAAGAAGCTTTTGGACATTGCTGCAGGCAAAAAGCTTCCCATGCTTGCTTGCAACGAGTACCTGGCAAAAGTGGGTTTGTGCAGCGCAAATTATCTTACGCGCGAAGTTGACAAAAGCCTTTCCGGTGGCGAAGTAAAGCGCATTGAAATTGCTACCATTTTGGCGCGCGATCCCAAGCTTGCCATTTACGACGAGCCCGAGGCAGGTATTGACCTGTGGAGCTTTGACCGCTTAACCGAAACTTTCCGCGACATTCACGCCGCACGCGATGGCCGTTCCATTGTGATTATTTCGCACCAGGAGCGCATCATCCAGCTGGCCGACGAAATTATTTTGCTGCGCGCCGGCAAAGTGGTAGAAACCGGCACACCCGCCGACATTATGCCTAAGCTGGGCTTTGTGGCAAAAGGGGTTCCCCAGTGCCAGCTTACCCAGCCCACCGAGCTTCACTTAACGGAAATTCCTACTACGTGCTAAACGGCGCGTTACTGTTATAAGGAGGATTCAATGACGGTTGATCTTTCGCCCATTGATGAGAGCTTGTTAGCTTCCATTGCTAACATTCACGGCATGCCCAAAGGCGCTTTTAACATTCGCAAAGACGGAAAGCTGGTTTCGCGCTCGTCTTCGGCGTACATTGATATTGAAACAAAAACCGACAACCCTGGCATTGACATTAAAATCAAGCCGGGTACCAAGGGAGAAAGCGTTTTTATTCCCGTTATTGTTACGCAATCGGGGCTCAAAGACGTGGTGTATAACACCTTTTACGTTGGCGAAGATTCCGACGTAACCATTATTGCCGGCTGCGGCATTCACAACGATAGCCACAAAGCCTCGGAACACGACGGCATTCACTCGTTTTACCTGGGCAAAAACGCGCGTGTGAAATACATTGAAAAACATTATGGCGAAGGTGAGGGCACAGGCGAGCGCATTTTGAACCCCACCACCAATGTGTATATGGAAGAAAATTCCTATTGCGAAATGGAAATGGTTCAGCTGCGCGGCGTAAGCTCTACGGTGCGCGACACAAACGCGGAACTAGGCGCCGGTGCAAAGCTTGTTTTAACGGAGCGCTTACTTACCCACGACAATCAACAAGCTACCTCGAACATGAAAATTGAGCTGAAAGGTGAAGGCTCAAGCGTTCAGGTGGTAAGCCGCTCGGTTGCCCAAGACAACTCCGTTCAGGTGTTCAACCCCCTGGTTATTGGAGAAACCGCTTGTCACGGCCACGTGCAATGCGACGCCATTATCATGGGCAACGCCAAAGTAAAAGCAATCCCCGGCATTGAAGCCGCCTGCGAAGATGCCGCGCTTATTCATGAAGCAGCCATTGGTAAAATTGCCGGCGAGGAAATAACGAAGCTTATGACGCTTGGCTTAACCGAAGAAGAAGCAGAAGCAGAGATTATCGAGGACTTCTTGAACTAGCCGCCTGATTTGCGCGCTACACGCGCTGTGCGCCTGGCAAGAGCAAGAGCGCCTGCCTGAACTGCGCAAACAAGTGCTCACCATACCTTCTTTTTATTCCGCTTGTCCAC
>CAVDDP010000012.1:0-4882 GCA_963607695.1 Hallerella sp. | reverse complement strand
GCATTCAGCATACCGACGTATTTTTGTGCATTCCGCCGCTGTATCACACGGGGGCAAAATTCCACTGGATGGGCAACTTGATTGCCGGCTCAAAAGCAGTTTTGCTGCGCGGCGTAAAGCCTGCCGACATTCTGGATGCCATTAGCTCTGAGCAATGCACCACTGTGTGGCTTTTGGTACCGTGGGTACAGGATATTTTGCATGCCATTGAAACAGGCGAAGTTAAGCTGGAAGATTACAAGCTTGACCAGTGGCGCTTGATGCACATTGGTGCCCAACCTGTTCCGAAAAGCCTGATAGAGCGCTGGATGGAAATTTTCCCCAACCACGATTACGACACGAACTATGGCTTGTCGGAATCTACCGGCCCGGGCTGTGTGCACTTGGGTGTTGGCAACATTGACCACGTGGGCGCCATTGGCGTGCCCGGGTATCGCTGGAAAACGCGCATTGTGGGCGAAGACGGCGTGGATGTTGAGCCAGGCGAAGTGGGCGAGCTGTGGGTAAGCGGCCCTGGTGTTATGACCTGCTATTACAACAACCCGGAAGCAACGGCCGAAACGCTGAAAGACGGCTGGCTGCTAACGGGCGACATGGCGCGCGTTGACAAAGACGGTTTCATTTGGCTGGTAGACCGCAAGAAGGATGTTATTATTTCTGGCGGAGAGAACACGTACCCTGTTCAGATTGAAGATTTCTTAAGCGGCCACCCCGCTATTAAAGATGTTGCCGTGATTGGTTTGCCCGATGCGCGCTTAGGTGAAATTTGCGCTGCTATTATTGAGCTTAAGCCTGAATTTGAAGGCCTTACGGAAGAAGCCATCAACGAGTTTTGCTTGAAGCTTCCCCGTTATAAGCGCCCGCGCCGCATTATTTTCGCTAAAGTGCCGCGCAACGCCACCGGAAAAATTGAGAAGCCAAAGCTGCGCGAACAATACGGAGCACTTCATCTGGTTGATCAGCAAAACAACGCGTAACCAGGCGTTGCGGGCGTAGCAGGCGCTACGACGCTACGGAGTGCAAAGTGCTGCGGGCGGGCGCAACGTGCCAAGACGCCCAGCAGGCACGCCCAAGCGCCCAAGCGCCCAACGGATAAAAGTCATCAACAAACTGCAAATAAGGAGCAAAAACAAATGAAAAAAATGACCGCAAAAGAACTCAAGAAAGCCTACCTTGACTTTTTCGTGGAGCATGATCATGCCCTTATCAAAGGCGCATCGCTTATCCCCGAAAATGACCCCACGGTTCTGTTTACCACAGCAGGCATGCACCCGCTGGTTCCGTATTTAATGGGTGAGAACCACCCTGCCGGCAGCCGCCTGACCGACTGCCAAAAGTGCCTGCGCACGGGAGACATCGATGAAGTGGGCGACGCCAGCCACTTGACCTTCTTCCAAATGATGGGCAACTGGTCGCTTAACGATTACTTCAAAGAAACCTCTATTCCCATGAGCCATGAGTTCTTAACCAAAGTGCTGGAAATTCCCCAAGAAAAAATTTCTGTGACTGTTTTTGCTGGTGAGGAAGGTATTGAGCGCGACAACGTTTCTGCCGATACCTGGCGTTCACTGGGCTACCCCGATGAGCGCATTTATTTTTACCCCCGCAGCGAAAACTGGTGGGGCCCTGCCGGCATCACCGGCCCCTGCGGCCCTGACACCGAGATTTTCTACGACACGGGAAAAGAGCCCTGCGGTCCCGATTGCCAGCCTTCATGCAGCTGCGGTAAATACGTGGAAATCTGGAACAACGTATTTATGGAATTCTTCAAGGAAGAAGACGGCACTTACCGCCCGCTAGGGCGCCACAATGTTGATACCGGCCTTGGCCTTGAGCGCGTGTTGTGCCTGCTCAATGGGGTAGATTCCGTGTACGATACGGAATTGTTCCAGCCCGTTATCAAGCGCATTGAAGAAGTGACCGGCATTGATTACGCAAACGCCAACGAAGAAACAAAGCGCGCCATTCGCATTATCTGCGACCACATGCGCTCTGCTACCTTCCTTTTGGGCGATGAGCGCGGTGTTACGCCCTCCAACGTTGACCAGGGCTATGTACTGCGCCGCCTGATTCGCCGCACCATGCGCCATTGCATGAAGCTGGGCATTGATTTCAGCGAGCTTTTGCAATATGCCGAAATTCTAATTGGCATTTACGAAGAGGAATACCCCGAGCTTACCGAGCATCATCAGGTTATCATTGACCAGCTGGCAAAAGAGATTGAAACGTTCTCTAAAACCATTGAAAAAGGCACCAAGCTTGCAAACAAGATTATGGATGAGATTGAGCAAGGCGGCCAAATTGATGGCGAAAAGGCATTCCATTTGTACGATACCTACGGCTTCCCCCTGGAGCTTACCTGCGAGCTTGCATCCGAGCGCGGCTTAACGGTAGACACCGAAGGGTACGAGAAATTCTTTGCCAAGCACCAGGAGCTTTCCCGCGCCGGCGCCGAGCAGCGCTTCAAAGGTGGATTGGCCGACAACTCCGAAGAAACAGCACGCCTGCACACCGCAACACACCTGCTGCATGGCGCGCTGCGCAAGGTTTTGGGCGACACCGTGTTCCAGCGCGGTTCCAACATTACCGCTGAGCGCCTGCGCTTTGACTTTAACTTTGAGCGCAAGTTAACCCCTGAAGAGATTGCCCAGGTAGAAGCTATTGTGAACAAGGCAATTTCGGAAGGAATAGAAGTTGAATGCCGCGAAATGCCCATTGAAGAAGCACGCGCTATGGGTGCTGTGGGCATTTTCGACGACAAATACGGCGAGCGTGTTCGCGTGTACATCATGGGTGATTACGACACCGAGCTGTGCGGTGGCCCCCATGCGAAGAATACCGCTGAGCTTAAGGCGTTTAAGATTCAGAAGGAGAAGTCTTCGTCCGCCGGCGTTCGCCGCATTGTAGCCGTCATTGGCGACGCGGCTTTACAGTAATTGTACGGGCAAGGCGGCAAAGGGTTGAGCGCGAATAGCTTCGATATCGGCTCAGCCCCTTCCAGCGTGCCTTTAAATTGTTATATACCTCAAGGAGTTGCACATGAAAATTGGTTTTGACAACCAGAAATACATTGAGCTTCAATCGGAAAACATCCGAAAGCGCATCAATCAGTTTGGCGGTAAGCTTTATTTGGAGTTTGGCGGCAAATTGCGCGATGATTACCATGCTTCCAGGGTGTTACCTGGCTTTCAGCCCGATGTTAAAGTGCGCATGCTGCAAAGCCTGAAAGACGAGGCAGAGATTGTGATTGTGGTTTCTGCCGACGCCATTGAGAAAAACAAGGTGCGTGGTGATTACGGCATAACGTACGACGAAGACGTTTTGCGCCTAATGGACGAATTCGAAAGCCTGGATCTTTTTGTAGGAAGCGTTGTTATTACGCAATATTCAGGCCAGCCTAAAGCCGATGCCTTCTGCCGCCGTTTAAGCGCATTGGGCATTAAGAATTACCGCCACTATTTCATTGAGGGTTACCCCAACGATATGGCGCGCATTGTAAGCGACGAAGGCTACGGCAAAAACGACTTTATTGAAACAAGCCGCCCCTTAGTTGTGGTTACCGCGCCGGGCCCCGGTTCAGGCAAAATGGCAACTTGTTTGTCGCAGCTCTATCATGAGCACAAACGTGGCAATGTTGCAGGATATGCCAAGTGGGAAACCTTCCCCATTTGGAACTTGCCCCTATCGCACCCCGTGAACATTGCCTATGAAGCAGCAACGGCAGACCTTGATGATAAGAATATGATTGACCACTTCCATTTGGAAGCCTATGGCGAAACCACCGTCAATTACAACCGCGACATTGAGATTTTCCCCGTTTTGCGCGAAATGATGAACCGCATTGTGGGTGAAAGCCCTTATAAGAGCCCCACCGACATGGGTGTAAACATGGCAGGCTTTGCCATTTGCGACGATGAGGCATGCCGCGAAGCCAGCCGCATGGAAATTTTCCGCCGTTATTTCACCTCTGCTGTTCAGGCAAAACGCACCGGAAGCGGCAATGAAATTGTGGAGCGCCTGGAAACCATTATGGCGTCGGCTGGTGTAACACCCGAACTTTCGCGTGGGCGCATGGCGGCGCTGGTAAAAGAGGAAGCAACAGGTAAGCCTGCCGCTGCCATCACGTTGCCCAATGGGCACATTGTAACCGGTAAAACGTCGGATTTAATGGGATGCGCTTCTTCCGTTTTAATGAACGCACTTAAAGAGCTGGCAGGAATCCCTGATGAGGACTACATTTTAACCGACGAAGCACTTGAACCCATTTGCGCGTTAAAGCAGCAAAAACTGGGGTCAAAAAACCCGCGCTTGCATTCCGACGAAACGTTGATTGCGCTTTCCATTAGCTCTGCCACCAACAAGCGCGCTGCAAAAGCCATTGATAAGCTACCGGAACTCGCAGGCTGCGATGCCTTCTTTAGCGTTATTCCTGCAGGCAACGACGAAAAGCTTTATAAGCAGCTGGGCCTTAATTTATGCTGCGAGCCTAAGTACGAAAAGCACAGCTTTTATCATCGGTAGCGCGTAGGGTTAAAAATGGCAAGTCATAAGCGCTCGGCAAAAGCAAAGCAGAAAGCTCAATTTGAAGCAAGCTTGGGCGAAGTGGACTACAGCCAGCTTTTTGCTGCCGAAGACCGCAGACGCGAGCAAGACCAGCAAAAACACGAAGCGGCGCTGCGCTACAAAGCATGCGAGCGCAAAAACCGCTATGCCACCCGCCTTGAGGCCGAGGCTGCTATTTCTGCCTGTGAAGACTACGGAACCCGTGGCCTTCATTGCTACCAGTGCCCCTACTGCAACGGCTGGCACCTAACCAGTAAGAGTATGTAGGGCAAGGTGGCGAAGGGTTGAGCGAACTCCGCACGAAGATTTTCGTGGTATA
>CAVDDP010000011.1:0-2227 GCA_963607695.1 Hallerella sp. | reverse complement strand
CCCTCTAGGGGGACTTTGACGTTACTGACTTCTAACATGTTTCTACTTTCGTATCTATAAAGTCACAGAAAGGGAAAGCTCTCTGTTCTCTGTAATGGCCAAAAAGCTACAACGCGAAGCCCCCGGTGGGGGGTTAGTCGCTCGGACAGTCCTGAGCTCGCGATTTTTTGTGATGCTTCGCTTATATCACAAAAAATCACTCGTGCGGAACTCGCTTTGTAACCCCCCACCGGGGGCTTTACGTTGTAGTTTTGTTGCCCCTACCCGGGATTTATGTTCAACCTGGGTTTGATTGGCTGTTGAAAGGGTAATACGTTGTTAGAGGTTTCTAACGTCAAAGTCCCCCTAGAGGGGGGTCTTCCGCAGGGCGAAGCGGTGCTGCGGCAAGCGGTAGCGCAAAAGCTCAATATTTCCGAAAGCAGCATTGCAACGGTGCGCATTCTGAAAAAAAGTGTGGACGCGCGCAAGAAAAGCGACGTGCATTTTGTTATGACACTTGCAGTTACACTGGTGGCAGAAAGCCAGGAAATGGCGCTTTTGTACACCATGAACGTTGAAGACTTTTCCCAGAACAACACCGGCACGCGCCTGAGCATGCCCGCCTTTAAGATGCGCAAAGACAGCCCCGCGAAAGCGATTATTCACCAGGAAAAGTTTAGCGTTGCCTGCGTGCCTGAGTCGCTTCTTCCGCAGGATTATCGGCGCCCCGTGGTGGTGGGAACCGGCCCTGCCGGCTTGTTCGCGGCGCTCTATTTAGCTCAGGCTGGCTTGCGCCCCGTGGTGGTAGAGCGCGGTGCGTGTGTGGATGAGCGGGTGGAAGCGGTAGAGCGCTTCTATGAAACGGGTGAACTTAACACCAGCTCAAACATTCAATTTGGCGAAGGTGGCGCCGGCACGTTTTCCGACGGCAAGCTTACTACGAATACGAAAAACCCGCTGACCAAAACGGTTTTGGAATGGTTTGTGAAGGCTGGCGCGCCCCAGGATATTCTGGTGGATGCAAAGCCCCACATGGGAACCGATAACTTGCGCAGCGTGGTGAAAAACATGCGCCAGATGATTAGGGCGCAAGGTGGCGAAGTTCGCTTTAATTGCCAATTGATTGACCTGGAGTTTAGCGAAGGTGGCGCGCTTGCCAGCGTAACGCTGCTGAATACGAAAACAGGCGCGCGCGAAACGCTTGAAACAGGGGCGGTTATTTTGGCGTGCGGGCATTCCGCGCGCGATACCTTTGCGCTTTTGCAGGAAAAAGGCCTGTTCATGCAGCGCAAGGCTTTCTCGGTTGGCGTGCGCATTGAGCACCCGCAGGCGCTTATCAACCGCGCGCAGTATGGCACGTTTGCGGGGCACCCAGCGCTGGGCGCCGCCGATTATAAGCTTTCGTGCCACTTGCCCAATGGCCGCGGCGTTTACACGTTTTGCATGTGCCCCGGTGGGCAGGTTGTTGCTGCTGCAAGTGAAGAAGGCGGCGTGGTAGTAAACGGCATGAGCGTTCATGCGCGTAATGGAAAAAACGCCAATAGCGCCGTTCTGGTGGGGGTTGACCCCAGCGATTTCCCGGGGGAAGACCCGCTGGCGGGCGTTACGTTTCAGCGCGAACTTGAGCAGCGCGCTTACCAGCTGGCGCAGAAAAATGGCGGCGGCGCCTATGCTGCCCCGGCTCAGCGCGTGGGCGATTTTTTGGGCGGCGCTGCCGGCAGCAAGCGCGGCAAACACAAAAAAGAACAAGGCGAAGCGACCGAACCTGTTGCGCCCACTTATGCGCGTGGCGTTGCATGGAGCGATTTACATGAGTGCTTGCCGGAATTTGTCACAGAATCACTGGAACAAGCGCTGGTACAGTTTGACCGGCGCATTAAAGGGTTTGCTTCGCCCAATGCGGTAATGACCGCGGTGGAAACGCGCAGTTCAAGCCCTGTGCGGGTGGTGCGCGATGCGGAATCGCTTCAGGCACGCTTTGCGGCAGGTGGCATGCTCGCAGCTGGCGTGTACCCCTGCGGTGAAGGAGCAGGCTATGCGGGCGGCATTATGAGTGCTGCGGTGGATGGCATACGCGTTGCCATGCAGGTGGCAAGCACCTTAAGCCCCATTGACTTGCGGGCATATACCCATACAGCAGGCTCTGAGCAGGCACGTTCCAAAGCGACAGGCGCGCGCGCAACAACTTCTGGCACTCATGATTCTGGCGAAAGCGCCGCTCATGCCGCCCATGCGCCGGCAGCTTCCC
>CAVDDP010000010.1:0-2351 GCA_963607695.1 Hallerella sp. | reverse complement strand
GCCTGACACGCACCGCACCCACTGCACTTCCCAAACGTGCAGTCGGGCGTTGTTTTCTCCTGGCTGGCACGCGCATGCTCATGGGCAAGCCAGGTGCGCGACACGCCACACGATATGTGCTCCCACGGCATAACGTATGCGGTATCAAACGCTTCTTGCGCAATAGCCGCTGGGTCTATTCCCAGCTCACTGGCGGCACTGCGCCATGCTTGCTCGTTAAAAAGCTCGGTCCACGCGTCAAAGCGCGCCCCGTTTTGCCACGCACGATACACCCACTGCGAAACTTCACGGCCACCGCGGCTCATAACCGCTTCCACAAAGCTTGTTTTGGGGTCATGCCAACCCACATTTATGGCTTTGTATTTTATGGAGTGGCGCAGCAAGTTCACGCGGCGCATGGCTTCTTCCGGGGAAATTTGCCCGTTCCATTGGAAAGGCGTTTGCGCTTTGGGTACAAAAAGCGCACACGATATGCTTATTTGAATGGCTCCGCGCTGCTCGGCAGGAACAATGGCGCGGGCACGCTCAAGCACATGCTGGGTTAAGCGCGCTATGCCTTTAATGTCTTCATCGGTTTCGGTGGGAAGCCCAATCATAAAGTACAATTTGCAGCGCCGCCACCCTGCAGAAAATGCAGCATCCACGGCGCTGAACAGGTTTTCTTCCGTAACCCCTTTGTTAATCACGTCACGCAGGCGCTGTGTTCCAGCCTCGGGCGCAAACGTTAGCCCGCCTTTCTTTTCGCCGGCAACAAGCGTTGCAAGGTCAATGCCAAAAGAATCAAGACGCTGCGAAGGAAGCGAAATACGAACACCGCTGCCTGAACAAGCCGCATTTACCTGCGTTAATATGCTTGCAATTTGCGAATGGTCGGTGGTGGAAAGCGAGGTCAAACTCACTTCATCGTAGCCTGTTTCCTGCAGGCCACACACTACCGAACTCACAATGTTTTCCGCACTGCGCTCACGAACCGGCCGATACATCATGCCCGCCTGGCAAAAGCGACACCCGCGCGCACAACCGCGCAATACTTCCACGTTTAAGCGGTCGTGCACTACTTCCGTATACGGAACCACACACGGCTCCCACCCGCTGCTTTGCGCAAAGCCCGCAAAAACCTGCTTTTCAATATGCGTGGGAAGGCCCGGCTTTACCGGCTTTATCCAGCACTTGGCCTCTTGCGCTTCTTCCCGTGTGCGCCATTCATACAAGCCGGGCACATACGTTCCCGGAAGCTGCGCTAATGCTTCCAGAATTTCCTGGCGGCTTACACCCTGTTTTCGCAGCTCATAGATGCGCTCAAGCGTATGAGGGGTAGCCTCTTCGCCTTCCCCAATGGTAAGCGCATCAAAGAACAACGCAAACGGTTCAGGGTTATAAACACACGGGCCGCCGCCCAGAATAATGGGGTCACTTTCCGTGCGGTCTTTGCTTAAAACGGGAATGCCCGCCAAATCAAGCACCTCAAGCACGTTAGTGGCGCACAGCTCATGCGGAAGCGTTATGCCCACCACATCAAATTCGTTAACGGGCGCACAGCTTTCAAGCGAAAAGAGCGGCAGCTTTTCTTCGCGCATAAGATCACACATGTCAACAGCGGGAAGAAACGCCCGCTCAGCGCGCAGGTTATCCCGCGCATTCACGGCGTTTACCAAAATGCGAACCGCCTGATTCGCCTGCCCCAGCTCGTAGGTATCGGGGTAAATCATGCAGAAGGAGAAGGGCGCGTTGGTTTTATACGTGCACCCCCATTCATGATTTAAGTAGCGCGCAGGGCGCTCTATGCGTGAGAGCAAGGGTTCAACTTTTGGCCAGAGATTGGTCATGCAATTCCTTTCAGGTAGTACCAGGTAAAAACAAAATAAGCCGCATATTCATTGGCGAAAGCGCACACAGAACATGCGGCGAAAAGCACCAGGCAAAAATCTTACTTCTTTTTCATGGCGTTTATGCCGTTTTTAAAGGAGCGCGCCGTGTCTTCAGCAATTTGCTGCCCCAAAGGCCCCACTGCTTTCAAAGCGCGCTTTCCTGCCGCCGCAGCATTGCCCGCTGCGTCTTTGATAACTTGCGCTGTTTGCTGGTTTTTCTCCTGCGCGCTCATTTTGGGCTCTGAAGAAATACCCGCAGCTTTATCCACTGCGCGCGTAATGGCGTTTTTAACACTTACCACTGCCCCCGTTGCGCCCATAAGGCCGGTGCCATTCTCAAAGTATTCAATGGCGCTTCTTCCCATGGCAATGGTTGCCGTGTAGCCAATGCCGCCTTTAACAGCCCAGCCCAAACCGGGAACAAGGGCAGCCACATTTCTTGCAGCGCTGCGCGCCACAAACGCGCCACCCAAAACAGCAAGC
>CAVDDP010000009.1:0-12163 GCA_963607695.1 Hallerella sp. | reverse complement strand
GCCGTTCCCCAAGAACCGGCTCCTATAACCGCAACTTTCATTTTGCCCTACTTTTTTGCCGAGCCAATTTTGTTTTCGGTGCCATTCAGCAAGCGCTGAATATTCGAACGATGCGACCAAATAACCACAATGCCTATAGCAAAACAAATTGCTATACCAACAGGGTTTCCCCAGTACACATATAATCCTACAAAGGGGAAAATCACTGCTGCCGCAAGCGACCCTGCCGATACCGTGCGCGTAATAAAGAGCAAAAGCGCAAAGGCGGCCACCAGCAATGCCAGCCATTGCACACCAAACGCAACAGCAGCAACACCAGCACCGCAGGCAATTCCCTTCCCCCCTTTAAACTTAAGCCAGGGGCTAAAAATGTGCCCCAATACAGCGCATAAACCAGCAATGATAACCAGCAAATTCAAATCGTAAAGTGCGGGGGAAATCCAGTGTGCTTGCAAAGCGGCATTGCTTATTACATTTGCCAGCACGCACGCAAGAATGGCTTTGGCAAAGTCTAGAACAAAACAAACATAGCCAACGCGCTTTCCATATGAGCGAATCATATTGGTGGTGCCAATGTTTCCGCTGCCATGTTCCCGCACGTCATCGTTATAGAGCAGCTTTGAAAGCACCACGCCCCACGGAATGGAACCCAGCAAAAAAGCCTGGACAATAATGGCTAAACAAACACAGAATTGCGAAACCATGTTAATCCTTTTTCTTGAACTTAAAGTACACTGGCGTGCCCGATAAATCAAACGCCTTGCGCATGCGATTCTCTAAGAAGCGCTCAAACGCATCGGTGAGCAAATCGGGATGGTTCACAAAAAACGTGAAGCGCGGAGGACACGTGCTGGTTTGCGTCATGTATTTCATGCGCAAAATCTTGCGCCCCTTTGAAATAGTATGCCCTGTTTCGCGGATTTCACCAAGCCACGTGTTCAAAGCGCTGGTAGAAATAGTTTTGTTGTAATTCTCATACACCTGATCAATGGCTTGCCACACGTTATCAACATTTTTGCCTGTTTTTGCTACCGCAGAAATCACCGGGGCGTAGCCCACAAACGTCATGCGGTCTTCCACTTTTTCGCGTAACTTTTGTTTTACCTCGGCGTCTTCCAGCAAATCCCATTTGTTCAAAACAATAATCATGGCGCACCCGCGCTCTGCCGCATATCCCGCCACACGCTGGTCTTCATTGGTTAAGCCAATTTCAGAGTCAATCACCAAAACAGCAACATTTGCGCGGTCGATTGCACGCATAGCGCGCACAAAGCCATAATATTCAACATCTTGATCTATCAGGCTTTTTTTGCGAAGGCCCGCAGTATCTACAATGGTGTACAGTGAACCGTTGTGTTCTACCAGCGTGTCCACAGCATCGCGCGTGGTGCCCGCAACGTCTGACACAATAGAGCGATCGTTGTTCGTAAGCTTATTGGTAAGCGAAGACTTTCCCGCATTTGGCCTGCCAATAATGGCAATGTTTACACTGTTCGGGTCGGGCTCAACATTCTTATCAAGCCCCATTTCCTTAAGCTTTTCAACCAAAGCATCCAAAAAGTCTCCCGTGCCGTTGCCGTGCGTTGCAGAAATAGGCCACGGATCCCCCAAGCCCAGCGAATAAAACTCCCACATTTCATCAAGCTTATTGGGGGTATCCAGCTTATTCACCAAAAGCATAATGGGTTTTTCCGATTTGCGAAGAATACGAGCCACGGCCTCATCATCGGCCATAATGCCTGTTTTTGCGTCAACTAAAAACAAAACAATATCGGCCTCGCGCGTGGCTTCAAGCGCTTGTGCACGAATACTTCCCTGAAAAGCGTCATCGTCGCCCATTTCAATGCCGCCGGTGTCAATGAGCTTGAACGAAACCCCATTCCAATCGGCAACATGGTAAGAACGATCACGTGTAACACCGCGCATCTCGTGAACAATTGCTTCGTCGGCCTGAGCAATTCTGTTCACAAACGTAGACTTTCCCACATTAGGGCGGCCCACCACGGCAATAATTGGTAATGGCATGAAAATCTCCCTTTATTCACAAGCGCGCCTGCGTTGCGCGCAAAATTATTTTAGCCGTTTATTATCGCAGGAAATCTAAGCGTTCGACGTAATAAGCTGCAGGATTTCACGAAGAAACCCTGAAGGGTTACAAGAAACGGCATGAACGGTAATGCCGCATTGCGCATGAATGTCTTCAAGCGTGCCGTTATCAAGCATAATGCCATCGTCGTTCAGTACTACTTTGGGAATAACCACCACAGAGGTGGGGTTTATGTTTTCTTGTGCCAAAGCATGCGCCACATCGTAAGAGGTCAAAAGCCCTGTTACATCCACATTTCCGCCAAAGAAGTTATTCTCTACCGCCAACACGCGCAGTTGCCCGTTCAAATCACTGGCTTCTACCAGCTGTCCGAAAAACGGCATCATGGCATAGCCCATTACCACAACGGCTTGCTTTCCTTGTTTTTGCAGTTCCTGAGCCAGTTTTGAAACCAGGCCTTTTTCTACGCAGGTATACCAGTCATCAACAATGGTGCGAATAATGCCCACGCCATCTTCAAACATGCCAAAGTCCCCATAAAATTCCGCAGAAGGAAGCCTGTCGAGCATGCGGTCAAGATACGCATTTCTATAGAACTCATCGGCAGCATAAACCCACGCGTGCTTTCGCGCGCGGCGCGCCTTTCGCTGAAACGGCTCAATAGTGCGCAAAACGTCTACCGCAGCATAGGGGCTGTTAAAACTGCGCTGAAATATGTCCTGGTGGCGCGTGTATCCCAAAGGCACAATACCAATCTCAACAATTCCCGGCTGCTCATACGCCCATTCAAGCGTGCGCTTAAGCTCTTCGCCATCGTTCATGCCCGGCACCAGCACAATTTGCATATGCATTTCAATACCCGCACCAAGTAAGCGCTCTATAACCTGCATACCCCACGCCGCATGCTTGCCCATAAGCTGCTCACGTACCTGCGGCGATACCGCATGAAGCGAAACACGCAAAGGCGAGATATGCTGCTCTATAATGCGCGCTTCATCCTGGGGGAAAACATTGGTCATAGTCACAAACGTGCCCGATAAAAAGCTCAAACGAAAATCGTCATCGCGTAGCGAAAGCGAAGGGCGCAAATTCGCCGGAAGCTGTCGCATGAAGCAAAACGTACACGCGTTGCGACACAACTTTACGCCATCAAACACCACGCCATCAAACTCAATGCCCCACTCTTCTTCAGGGTTGCGCTCAAGTTCTACCGTACCTTCTTCGCCGTCGTTGTCAACGTAACTTAGCTCTATAACATCCTCGGAGCTTTCCCACCGCCAATCAATAATGTCGCGAAGTGGTGCGCCATTAACGGCAGTGATAATGCACCCCGGTTCAAAACCTGCGTCGTATGCAGGGGAATCTTCCAAAACAGCTTTAATGCGCGCACCGGGCGTGCTTGATTCGCCCTGCACGGAAGGAGAAAGCGCAGAAGAAGGAGAAACGTTCGGTTCCGTACCTGGCAAAGCAGATACGGAAGCATCCGTCATCGAAGCAGCTATGCCCTGCTGCGCTTGCGCGTTCATGTCATAGGTAGGATACGTACTCACAGCTGCTCCAAATAATCCATAAGCTCTTGTATTTGTGCCTCGGGGGTAGAGGCTCCCGCGGAAACTCCCACGGTGGAACACCCCTTAAACCATAAAGGGTCAATATCGCAAATATCTTCAATATGATAGGCGGCAGGCGCAATAGCGCGACAAATTTCAAAAAGGCGCGTGGTGTTTGAAGAATTCTTACCGCCAATGATAATCATCGCGTCTACCTGGGAAGATAAAGCAGCTGCAGCATCCTGGCGCTGGCGGGTGGCAAAGCAGATAGTATTGCTTACCAAAGGCGTAATTCCTTGCTTTTCAAGCGCACTTACCACCGCATCAAGCGCCTCGCGCTTTTGGGTTGTTTGCACCACAACGCCCACGGGCTGCTGTAAATCATGCGGCAAGTCGCTGGGATCTTTCACCACATAGGCACATGCTCCCCCTTTGCGTGCATAGGCAGTAAGGCCTTCCACTTCGGGGTGGCCTTCTTCCCCAACTACCACCACCGTACACCCTTTTTGCGCAAGCTCTTCGGCAGCTTTTTGCGCACGCGCAACATGGGGGCACGTTGCGTCAACCACTTCTAAATGGCGGGCTTTAATTTCTTCCATAACCTGGGGGGTCACGCCGTGGCTCCGAATAATAACCATGCTATCCTGCGCTTCATCCAGGCTGCTTATAGCACGTATTCCCTGTTCCGTTAATTGCGCTACCACTTTTGGGTTGTGAATAATAGGGCCTAAGGTAACGGCAGATTCGCCACCCATTATGGCCGATTCCGCCAAATCAAGCGCACGCTGCACCCCATAACACGCACCCGCATATTTTGAAAGTACCACCTTCATGGTTTATGCCTCCTGCTGCGCGTGTTCTTCCGCAGGCTCTTCCGGCTCTTGGAAGTAAGCAATGGCATCTTCTGCAGTATGTACAGGAATAGGGTGTTCCATAAACGTTTGCCGGTAATCTTTTGATTCGGGGAAGAGCTCCACCATATCCACTTCTTCAGGCGCAATTCGGTAAAAAAGCGCAAACGACTCACGCATGGCATACCACGTGCATGCCTCAAGCCGCTCTGATTTTGGCAAGAAATTAAAATCGTCCAGCAAAATGGGCTTTCCGTATTCAACGGTAACCTTAGGAAACGAAACCCACTTGCCTTTCTGCTTGATTTTTTCGGCGTTGCGCACCGTCATGGGCAAAATGGGAACTTTTGCCATGCGCGCAATAAGCGCCACCCCTGCATGAAGCTCAGGCACGCGATCGCTTTTGCCGCGCCGGGTTCCTTCGGGCAAAATACCCACCAGCTCGTTGTTTTTCAAATTGCGCACAGCGCGCTTAATGGCAGTTCTATCGGCGGTATCGCGCGCAATAGGAAAAGCACCTGCGCTGGAAAGAAGCTGCCCTAACAAGCCATGCGCATTACGAAACAGCGAATCGCGCCCAATAAAACGTACCCACTGCGTGGGACGCGCTGCCAGAAACATGAATACCACGTCGAAAAACGAGGTGTGATTCGCAATAACTAAGCAGCCGTGGCGCTTGTTAAAAGCACGCAGTGTTTCGCGCCCATCTACCCTATAGCGCCACAACAATTTACAAACCGCGGCAACTACCACATAAATTACGTTGCCACGCCAATGAGGTATTTGTTTTTCAAGGGAAGTGCCACCAAGCGGGCGGTCCCACATTTCTTTTGAAGAGAGAAACATCTATGTAACCTTCTGCACCTTACGTGTTCAAACAGCAAAACCTTAAGCTTGCATGGTCTTTTGCACACGCTCGCAAATTATATCTACTACCTGGTCTATGGTTAAATCGGAAGAATCAAGCAGGTATGCATCTTCCGCTTGGCGCAACGGCGAAACGGCTCGAGTAGAATCTGCCTTATCGCGGCGAATAATATCGGCAAGCACCTCTTCGTAATCAACAAGGCCAACGCCGCGCTCTTTGTTTTGTTCAACGCGGCGGCGCGCCCGTTCTTCGGCGCTAGCGGTAAGGAAAATCTTAACCTCTGCCTGCGGAAACACTGTTGTTCCAATATCGCGGCCTTCCACCACATAATTGCCTGCGTTACCAATGCGGCGCTGCTGATCCAACAATGCTGCACGAACAGAAGGAGCAGCAGAAACAGGAGAAACCGCCTTGTCAATTTCAGCAGTGCGAATAGCAGTGGTTACCTCTTTGCCTGCAATAAAAACATGCTGGGTTTTTGCTTCGTTGGAATCAAAGGTAAACGAAATTTCATTTTGTTGCGCAAGCGCACCTAAAGCTGCGTCGTTATCAAGCGAAATTCCCTGCTCTTGCGCCAAAACAGCAACGCTTCGAAACATAGCGCCCGTATCTAAACAAGAAAAGCCAACTTTTTTGGCAACTATTTTTGCAATAGTAGATTTACCCGCGCCCGAAGGCCCGTCAATCGCAATAATCATGCGTGTTCCTTTCCCAAAATCACATCGTTACAGAATAGCGCATTTTGCAAAAGCAAGAAAGAATGCAACTACTCTGCGTCTAAAGATAGCACCTCAGAAGAACTAAGAAGGCGCCATTGCCCCCGCGGCAAATTGCCCAGCGAAAGCGAGCCAAACGAAAGGCGGTGAAGTGCAACAACGGGGCAGCCAACGGCTTCCATCATGCGACGCACCTGGCGATTGCGCCCTTCCGTAATGGTAATGCGCACAATTGCTTGATTTTTAGTGCTTGAAGGCTTGTTGTTGCAGGTGGTGCGCTGTGTTTCGCGCTGTTGTTTGTGTGGCTTTTGGCGTTGCATTTTGCGTTGTGCCTCGCGTTGCATTTTATGCGCCGCATTGCTTGAGCCACTTGCTCCTTGGTGCGCAAAGTCAAAGCACTGGCGTGCCTGCTCTTTTTCTTCCCCTTTAAGAAGCTCCACTTTTGCGGGCTGCGTTAGGCCATCGCTAAGCTCTACGCCCGAACGCAGCTGCTCAAGCGCCTTTTCCGTGGGCACTCCCAGCGTAAGAGCAAGATACGTTTTTTCTACATGATGCCGCGGGTGCAAAAGTTTGTTTCCCAGCGCACCGTTGGTAGAAAAAAGAAGAAGCCCCGTGGTATCGCGATCAAGCCGCCCCACCGGAAACAAACTGGGATACTGCTCAAGCGGAACAAGGGACGCAACACAGGGGCGCCCTTGAGGGTCTTGCATAGTGGTAACGTAGCCTGCCGGTTTGTGCAGCATAAGCGTCACGTTTTCATCTTTGAGAAGAACCGGCACACCATCAAGCATTACTTCATCGGATGGTTCCTGGCCACCCTCACTCACGTACACTTTTGTGCCAAGCTGGGTTACTACCTGCCCGTTTACGCTCACATGCCCCTCTACAATGAGCTGCTCACTTGCACGCCTGCTTGCAACGCCTGCGCGCGCCAAATATTTTTGCAGGCGAACCTCACTCATCGTCATCCTCAAGTTGTAAGGTGCTGAAATCTATTTTATCCACCAAGCCAAAGCTTGAAGAAAGAGCAGCGGAAAGCATTTCACCAGGTGAAAGTTGCGCCGCAGGCGCATCGGGCTCGCTTATTTCTTCTGCATCAAGCAAACTTAATTGCATATCTGCCAAACGGTTCATCTGCTCAAGCGTGTGCGCTTGGTCATCTGCAGCGCCGCGGCCTTCTCCTTCGCCGGTATAAGCATCTTGCGCCGTGCTTGAAGTTGCACCCAAGCGCTCATAGATAAGAGCGCGCGTTTCTTCATCGGGGGCAAACTGCGTAATATCGGGCAAATCATCCACGGAACGCAGGCCAAAGCGCTCCAGGAAAGCGCGGGTGGTGGCGTAGCGCATGGGGTTTCCGGGTGCATCGGCGGTGCCCGCTTCGCGCAAAAGGCCTTTTTCCACCAGGGAGTTTATAGAGCTATCAGAGCTTACCCCGCGAACAGAGGCAACCCCTGCGCGGGTGATAGGCTGGCAATACGCAACAATGGCAAGCGTTTCAAGCGCCGCTTGGGAAAGCTTGCGCGTATCCCACGAAATAACATAGCGCTCAATTAAATCATGAAAGGCGGGGTGCGTGAACAAGCGCCAACCGCCGGCAACTTCCCGCAGCTGAATACCCCTGTTTTCCTGCTCGAATTCATCACGCAGCGATACCAGCGCTTCCTCAACTTTTGCCGTGTCTACCTCAAGCATGGTTGCCAAATCAATAACGCTTACCGGCTCATCGGTTACAAACAGCATGGCTTCAAGCGCGCCTTTTAATTGAGTTTCTTCTAATCCTGAAAACATAGTAGGTACTATCCTTTCACTTTTTACCCCTGAACAACGCTGGTCAGAGCATCGGTGTCGTCTAAAAGAAGCGCGCCAGACCCTTCCAGATAATTGATGTCAATATCGCCAAATGCATCTTTTTGAACAAGCGTTACCATAGAGCGCTTATACAGCTCAAGCAGCGCCAAAAACGTAACAACAACAACCTGGGGGCGCTCATCGCCGGCAATAAGTTGCGAAAACTGCAAGTGTTTTTCCTGCACAATGCGCTCATGGATTGAACGCACATAGGTTTCTACCGGAATGGGCTTTGCTGCAATGTGTTCCGATTCCAGCAAGAACACCTCGCGCCGCGCAAGTGCTTTTGCCGCCAAGCGGGCAATATCTTCCAACGAGGTATGCTCTAGCCAGTCGGGCATGTACTCTAAAAACTGCTGCTCGGGGCCAAAGGGGCGCGCATGCATGCGGCCTTCCGCCTGAAAACGCGCATTTAAGGCATGAGCTGCATTTTTGTACTGCTTATACGCAAGAAGGCGCTCAATCAAAATGTCGCGCGCCTCGCCCGGAGTAAGCTGGGCAAGCTCTTCGTCAACAACAATCTCTTCTTTGGGAAGAAGGCTTTCCGCCTTAATCTTTAAAAGCGTTGCTGCCACCAAAAGAAAATCGCTTGCAACGTCTAAGTCAACGTCTTTTAAGTTGGTAACTTCCGTAAGATACTGATCAATAATTTCTGAAATTGAAATAACACCAATATCCACCTTTTGCCTGCTTACCAAATAAAGCAGCAGGTCAAAAGGCCCTTCAAAGCTATCGGTGCGAACTTTATACGACATAATTCCCCTTAGGGCACCAGCACATTAAAAAGCGAGCCGGCAGTAACATTCAAATACCAACCAATGGGGTTAAAGCCAATAACTTGCGGCAGCAAAATAACGCAAATCATAAAAATGGGAAGAGCCCACTGCTGCACCTTGTAATATTGCGGCATATATTTAGGGGGAAGCAAAACGGCTAAAACCGAAGAGCCATCCAACGGCGGAATAGGAATGATATTGAAGAACAGGAAAATCAAATTTACGTACACAAAAAGCGGCAAAAGAAGCGCGATTGCATAATAGATTACCTGGTTATTCAAAAGAGCTTGAGCTTGCGTAGCAGGCATTGCGGTAATTCCAAAGATAATGGCTTGATACAAAGCTGCCCCTAAAAGAGCCATAACCAAATTTGCCGCAGGACCTGCCAAGCCAACAATTAAATCTCCCTTGCGCTTGTCCTTGAAATAAAAGGGGTTATATGGCACCGGTTTTGCATAGCCAAAAACCGGGAGCCCCACCGCCATAAGACATACCGGCAAGATAACGGTGCCAAAAGGGTCAATGTGCTTCAGCGGATTTGCCGAAAGGCGCCCCTGTGATTTTGCCGTAGGGTCTCCCAGCTTATACGCCGCAAATCCGTGCGACACCTCGTGAAATACCATGGCTGGAATAAAGCACAAAACACTACAAAGTAAATACGGAATATCCAGGTCAAAAAGGCTTGATGTCATGTATGTCTCAAACTTTCTGTTCGCACTACGGTTGGAAGTTACTCTTATGTTCAACCGCTATTCTAAACCAAGATATCCGTTTTGACGAAGTGCCTCGTAAGAAGCTATAGCAACTGCATTACTTAAGTTTAAGCTGCGCTCGTTGGCGCGCATGGGAATACGCACGCATGCATGGCGGTAGCGCTCTAAATACTCAGGGTCAATGCCGCGGCTCTCGCGCCCAAACAGCAAATAACAACCCTCATGATACTGCACGTTTTGCATCATGTTTGTGGTTTGCCCCGTAAAAAGATGCAGCTCATCGGTGCCATGCGCCTCAAAAAAAGCATGAGCAGAAGGCCAGCGCACTATTTCTACATCGTCCCAATAATCACAACCACTACGAGAAAACTGCTTAGAGCTCAAGCGAAACCCCATGGGTTCTACCAGGTGAAGCGTTGCGCCCGTAATGGCGCAAGTGCGCGCAATGTTTCCCGCATTTTGGGGAATTTCCGGCTCTATAAGCACAACATGAAAAGGAGGGTTGGGGTTTTTCATTTACGCCATCTCCTGCTGCTTTTTCAATTCTTCTTCAAGCTCTTCGCTTAACATGAACCACTCTTCTTCTTCCGCGGCAATACGCTGCTTTAAGCGGGCATGTTCAGCAATAACATCACTGCTTTGCGATTCATTAATGTAGAAGTCGGGGTCTGCCAAAAGCGCCATGATCTCTTCCATGCGTGCGTTATCGCGCTCCAACAGTTTGTCCAGCTCGGCAATGCGTTTACGATGCCCTTTAAGCGCAGCGTAAGCGCGGTTGCGCGCTTCTGCCTCACGGCGCTTTTGCTCTTTTGTTTTCGGCGCGCTCTCACGCGGGGCAGTAAGAGAAGCCTGCGTGGATGCGCTTGAAGCGCCACCACTCTGTTTTGCAGAAGAGCTTGTAGCACCTTGGTTTGGTACCGCGCTGCCGCGATGATTGTGCACCGTAACATTGCTGCCCGATTGTGCACTTCCCTTTTCCTTGTCACTTTTGTTGGTAGAAGCGTTCACTCCCGCTGCCCCTTTGATAGAAGCCTGAGGGTTTTCACCATCTACCTGCCCTGTTTTGTACAAGTAATAATCGTAGTCGCCCTCAAAAAGGGTGATTTTACCCGGCATTACTTCCACAATTCTATTAGCAACACCGCGAATTAAATGCCGGTCGTGTGTGATAAAAACAATGGTTCCTTCAAAGGAGCGCAGTGCTTGCTCCAAAATATCGGCACTGGCAATATCTAAGTGGTTCGTAGGTTCGTCCAAGCACAGCAAAGGTGCAGGCGCTACCAGCATTTTTGCCAAAGCAAGGCGGCTTTTTTCGCCACCCGAAAGCACGCTCACGCGCTTTTCAACGGCATCACCCGTAAAAAGGAAGGCGCCTAAAAGCGTGCGCACTTGCGAGATAGTCCAGCCGGGAGCCACCTTATCAAGTTCCTCAAAAACCGTGTTTCCGCTGTTCAGCTCTTCAAGTTGGTGCTGTGCGTAATAGCTTTTCGAAACGTTCACGCCATAGTGAATAGTACCGGCGTCGGGAGAAAGCACGCCGGCAATCATCTTAAGCAGCGTTGATTTTCCCGCACCATTGGGCCCTACCAGCGCAATTTTATTGCCACGATAAAGCGTAAAATCAAAGTTGTTGTACACCACATTTTCGCCGTATGCTTTGCGAATACCCCGCAGCGTAACCACTTCATCGCCCGTGCGCGGCGGCTGCACGAAATTAAAATGAACGGTTTTGCGCTGTTCGGGCACCACAATGCGCTCAATTTTCTCAAGCTTGCGAACGCGATCTTGCACTTGCTTTGCCTTGGTAGCTTTATAGCGAAACTTCTCAATGAAAGCTTCCATATGGGCAATTTCCTGGGCTTGCTTTTCTGCTTCCAGCTTAAGCTTTTCTAAGCGCTCTTCTCGCGCTATCAGGTATTTTGAATAGTTTCCCTTATATAAAAGCAGCTTGCCGTTGTCAATTTCTGCCACGCGGTCTACCATGTTGTCCATAAAAGCGCGGTCGTGGCTTACCACTACCACCGTTCCATCGTATGAACGCAAAAAGCCTTCAAGCCAGCGAACGCTTTCAAGGTCCAGGTGGTTGGTGGGTTCGTCCAACAGAAGCACTTCAGGGTTTCGAATAAGAAGTTTTGCCAGCGCAATGCGCATTTGCCAACCACCCGAATACTGAGCGGTGGAATGATTCAAATCGCTTTCTTTGAACCCTAAGCCAAACATAACCGAGCGTACTTTTGCCTCAAGCGTGTAGCCGCCCATCATCTCGTATGCATCGCGCGCACGCCCGCATGCTGCTAGTTGCTCGGCCGTGGGGTTTTCTCCCAGCCCCGCCTCTAATTCATGCAAACGCTGCTCTGCTTTAAGTACTTCAATCTGAGAAGAGATAACTTCATCGAAAATGGGGCGATCTTCCATCTCAATGGCTTCCTGCTTTAAATACCCCACCTGGGCACCATGTGCCAAAACCACGTTGCCTGAATCGGCATCATCTTCGCCCGAAATAATATTGAGCATAGTGGTTTTTCCCGCGCCATTTGGCCCCACCAGCGCCAGGCGGTCATTTGCTTCCAAACGCAATGTTGCGTCGGAAAACAACGTTCTGCCCCCATATGATTTCGTAATATGTTCCAGTTGAAGAATCATGATTTCCTTTTCACCGTGACAAAAAGCGCGCTTTCTATATTACAGGGCAAGGTGGTGAAGGGTGTTCGCACCTTACATGATACGTTCGCAATAAAAGTCAGCGAGAAGCGCATCGGCGCAGACAGTTCGCCCGTTACGCGACCGAGCGTAC
>CAVDDP010000008.1:0-5293 GCA_963607695.1 Hallerella sp. | reverse complement strand
ATTATTGAGTTGTTTGTTCTGCGCAAATGGTGTATTCGTTTTTGCCCCCTGTCAGCGCTTATGAACCTGGTAAGCCGCTTTAGCAAAACCACCAAGCCCGTTATTAACGATGAGGTGTGCCTTGAAACCACCACGGGCAAAGCATGTTCCCGCTGCGCTATGGCATGCAATCACGGCATTAACCTGCGCCACCTTGCTGCGGGCGAGCACGACCTTGCCGATTGCACGCGTTGCTATGCTTGTGTGGAAGCTTGCCCCACCAAGGCAATTTCTATGCCCCTTATTACTCCGAAAGTAAAAGAGCCTGTTTTTGCGGCGGGTGCGGGTGCGGGCGCTGCGGCAACCGCTGGGTCTGCGAACGCTTCTATTAAAGAAATGGCTGCTGCCGTACAAGAAAAAGGCGAAGAGTAAAACGCCCTTCCTTTATACCTTTTTGCCCGTGCACAAACGGTTTGTGTGCGGGCAAAGTACTATATAATCAAACGTACCTTTAGAAAGTATCTTTGCGCACACCTAAAAGAGAGAAGAGACTGTGCACATAATTGCAGGTGAAAAGAGGTTATTATGGCAGAAGAATGCGAAACACCGCGAAAAGAAGCCCCGGTGATTCTGGGTGTTTTTGACAGCCTGAAGAACAGCGCAATAATTGTTCATCAGGAACGCTGCGCAAAAGTGCGCAACAGAAATGTGAAGTGCCTTAAATGCGCGGCTGCGTGCACCAGTGGTTGCATTTCGCTGGTAGACGACCAGCTTGTAATCGATGAATCCAAGTGCGTGGGCTGCGGTACCTGCGCCACGGTGTGCCCCACCTGTGCGTTGGAAGCCTTAAACCCCAAAGATGAGCTTTTGTATTCAGAGTGCAAGCGCGCCACGAAAGATGGCGTTTGCGTTATCTCTTGTAAGCTGGCGCTGCAGGCAATGAAAGGCCTGATAGACGAAACGAATGTGGTGCCGGTGGTGTGCACGGGCCGCATCGAAGAGTCGCTTATTGTGCGCCTGGCTTCAGCGGGTGCCAGGGAAGTACGCATTGTGTGTGGCAACTGCGATTCCTGTGCACAAAAGCTGGGGCACGAAACAGCATGCATGGTGGCAGCTTCTGCCAAAGAGCTTTTAGCGGCCTGGGGCAGTGATATTTCCGTTGTTCTTTCGCAATCATTCCCCGATTCCATGCTATTACCTGGTGCAACGCAGGAAAAATGCGCTGAAGCAAGCAAGAGCTTTTTTGCGTGCGAGCGCTCAAACGTTACCATCGACGAGCTTGAGGCTGCTGGCGCGGCTGATGGGGCTGGGGAAGCGGCCGCCGAAGCTGCTGGCGCGGCTGGCGCGTGTGAAGGAGCTGCCGGCGAAGGCGAAGCCGCCGGCGAAGAGGCTGGCGCTTCTGAGGCATCGGGCAAGAACAACAATCCTGACCAGTTGTCGTATCACTTGCAGCATGTTATGGACGACGGAACCCTTCCGCACTTTATACCCGATAGGCGTGAGCGCCTGCTTGATGCGCTTTGTGCGCTGGGCAGCCCGGTGAACAAAGAGATTCGCTCGCGCTTGTGGGGGTGCATTGTGATTGACGGCACCAAATGTGTGTCGTGCCGCATGTGCGCTACGTTTTGCCCCACGGGCGCCATTACTAAATTCGATGAAGAAGATGGCACGTTTGGCGTGCGCCATTTCCCCGCCGATTGCGTGAAGTGCTGCAGCTGCCAGGATATTTGCCCGGCAAATGCCATTATGGTTCTTGATAATGTGCAAGCATCTTTTTTGGTGGATGGTCAAACGCACCGCTACGTTATGAAAGAGCGCGCTACCACGCAAAACGATGCACACCAGATTTTAAGCCATATGCGTTTTCAAATGGAAGGATCCGACATTTTTGAGCGCTAGGTTTCGCGCGCAGATTGTGTATTCAAAGGGTTTTTCCCACCGTTTAATCTTGTACACCCAGAGTTTTAAAAGCTCTGGGTGTTTTTTGCTGGCAGAAAAAATATTTGAGGGTTCTCATCCAAAGAACGTTGACCTGCGCAAATTCCAAGGATGACTGAGCGCGTATGATATGCGCTGACCAAAATCATACTGCCAGTGCACGTTTTCATCTTGCGCACCCCTCTTATTCTTGGCAAACTATAACCAGCAAAAGGATTCAATCCTTTGCCTCTTTCCTCTCATCTCGATCTCTTGACCCCCCATCTTTCAAGAGATCAAACTGGCAAGCTACGCTCCTAAATGCTTGTCAGCCCCCTCCTCTAAAAAGGGCGGCTATTTGCTCATAGCCGCCCTTTAGTTTTGTCTTTATTCAATAAGGAATACCATCAAAGGCAAAACGGCAAGGGGTGTTCACGCTCCAGCCCTGTGCTCGAATTTCGTGGTGCTTACGCTTATACCACGAAATTCTTCGTGCGGAGCGCGCTCACACCCCTTGCCGTCTTGCTGCAGTCTGCTGAGTGCCCCTACATCCCTTCGGCTTCGAAACGCTTCTTGAGTGCCTGGTGGTGAATGCTGTATTGCAGCGCGTTTTCTTTTGTAATTTGCCCTTCTTTTACCAACTCAAACAGGCTTTGATCCATGGTGCGCATGCCCAGGTCACCCTTTGAAGCAATAACGCTATCAATCTGATACGTTTTTTCTTCGCGAATAAGATTACGAATGCCCGGGGTAATAAACATAATTTCAAACGCAGGCACCACGCCGCCATCAATGGCAGGTACCAGCTGCTGGGAAATAATTGCCTGCAAAGAAGAAGCTAACTGCAAGCGAATCTGGCGCTGCTGCGTGGCGGGGAAAACGTCGATAATGCGGTCGATAGTGCCAGAAGCGCAGGTGGTATGAAGCGTGGAAAGCAAAAGCTGCGCGGTTTCTGCCGCCGTAATGGCGGTGCTCATGGTTTCGTAGTCGCGCATTTCGCCCAAAAGCATAATGTCAGGGGCTTCGCGCAAAGCAGAACGCAGCGCTTCGCCATAGGTAGCAACGTCGGTAGGAATTTCGCGCTGGGTAACAATGCAGGTGTTGTGGCGGTGGGCAAACTCAATGGGGTCTTCCATGGTAATAATGTGACCCACGCGCTCGTGGTTCAAGCGGTCAATAATGCATGCAAGCGTGGTGGATTTTCCCGAGCCGGCAGGGCCAGTGACCAGCACCAGGCCTTTTTGGAAGCGGCTGCAGCTTAACACTTCTTCAGGAATGTGGAATTTTACCGGGTCGGGCAGGCCAAAGGGAATAATGCGAATGACCGCAGAAAGCGACCCGCGCTGGCGAAAAATGTTCGCACGAAAACGCCCAATGCTTGAAAGCGCAAAGGAAAAGTCGTCGTCGTGGTTTAAGTTTTCGTTGAACACTTTCCAATCGCGCCCCGCAAGATCGTAAATGCCCTTCACAATAGAGAGTGTTTGATCGGGGGTAAGAGCATCGGCCTTCATGCGGTTTTGGCGCCCGTTTGAGCGGTACGAAACGGGAAGACCTGCCACAATAAAAACGTCGGAAGCGTTGATGTCAATCATCTGTTGTAAAAATGCTTTCAATTCCATGTTGTTCTCCTGTTCCGTTACGGTGGCGTTTGTGCCGGTACGTGGTTTGTTGTTGCGTACTTTGTTTCTCTACCTTTGCCTTGGTGCTGCTTTTTGGGCAGCTTCTTATTCCCCTGTCCACAGGGTGTCGGTATTTTCTTCTTCCCAGTTAGTTGCCGTTTTCCACTTTACAATTTTATAAGTAGAGCCAGATAACTCCAGCTGAACCATAAGTTGCCGCCCCGAAGGCGTTTCAAACGTAGCATCAAGTGTTGTGCCGGTAAGCGCCATGGTTACCGTGGTATTGCTGCTGGCACTTTGCGTTTGCTGCTTAATGGTGTTCAAGTTGTTGCGTACGCCACTAACCCCGCTGGCAAGGGAAGCGTCCACATACGAAAGCATGGTTTGAGCTGCAACTTCATTGGTATAGGTGTCGTTAGTGAACGCAATTTGGCGCTCGGTTGATGCTGTGTTTGCGCGCGCGGTTGTTATAGCAAGGGTTGCCAGAACCGCAATGCACAGCGCAATAACAAACACCAGAATGGTAATAGGTCCAATGCGAATGCCCGAGAGTTTTTGTGCATGTTTTCTCATATGCTACTTACCCCCGTTCGCGCCTGTGTTGGCTTGTGTGCCTTCGGCAGCGTTTGTTTCAGTTGCTGCTGTATCAGTCGCTTCGCCTGTTGCTTCGCTTGCTGTGCTGCTTGCGGTAGCGCTCTTGGCGCCCGCCTCATCGTCAGCCACATCGGCATCTGCTTCGGCATTGGCATTTTCTACACTGCCACCTGCAGAAACGTAGTGCGCTGTTTCCACTTTATACAGTTCTTCATCTTCATACAATACCGTAATAACGGCTGAGAACAAGGTGCCGCGCGCAGTTTCGGTGGCGCTAACGGTGCTGGTGGTGGTGTAGTTGTCTGCTTTTTCCGTAACGGTGCCTGCGACAAGCGTGTTTGCTGCAGCAAAACTTTCGGCTTTGCTGGTGGCAAGGGTAATGGCGTGAGCGCGGTGCTGGTCGTGGGCGTTGCTGGAGTACGCGTAGCTAAACAGGCGCGCAAAAATGCCAAGGCACGCAACTACCACCACTAAAATGATAAGCACTTCTACAATAAGTGCTGTTCCGTGCCATGACCCGCGCTGATTTTGACGCGTGGAAAGAAGCGCCATGTTGTCAACGGAAAAGCGCGCATTGTTCTGGCTTTCGTTCAGGTATTCAAGGGAATCAGGGGAACTCATTGCACGCCTCCTTCCGCATTGCTGTTTGCATTCGTGGCGCTTGCGCTTGCTGTGTTCGAGCTGGCAGTCGCGCTGCTTGCAGCTTCTTCCGCATCTTTAGAATCTATTTCAGAGCGCAGCGCAACTTTTGCACTGCCCTGGTCGGTGGTTACGGTAAGCAGGCCATCTTCGTACTGGAAAGAAAACGTGGAAGTTTCCACAATCTTGGTGGCAGTCATGGGCACGTAGGGGTCGGTGGAAAAAGCCAGCTCTTGCACCAGCGCACCCTGGTACAAATACAGGCGCGTTTCGTAGTTGCCCGCTTCAAGGCGGTACGTGAACACAATGGATTTCCCCTCGGGGCCTTCCCCTGTTCCAAACGAGTCTGCCTCGTCAAACGCGCGCACGCGGTTTTGCAAAGAGTTCAATGCCAGGCGCGCGTCATCGGTGGTGCTTTGCATGGTGTTTATGGTGCGGAAGGCCACGGTGCCCATCCACAGCGCCATAAGCAGCAAAATTACAAACACGCCAAACAGCACCAGTGTGAAATACTGCCCGGTGTGATCGGCCCTGCTGCTGTGCAG
>CAVDDP010000007.1:0-6225 GCA_963607695.1 Hallerella sp. | reverse complement strand
GTCGCAGCCGCAGCCGCAGTCGCAGCAGTCGCGGCCGCAGTCGCAGTCGCAGCAACAGCAGCGGCGCGCTGTTCCGGCGGCTTCCGCAGCCCCTGCTCTTTCTTCGCAGGGTCGCGCGGCATCAAGAAGAGCAGTGAACAATTCCGCTTATGCTGCTCACTCAAGGGGCACTGGTGGCGCTCCCTACGCTTCACGCGCTTCGCGCCAATCAACGGGCGCACCAACAGGCGCCGCCGCACTGGCAACGGGCGCTTCCCAAACCGTAAAAAAACGCTCGCTCTCAAGCATTCTTCTTCCCGTGTTTACGGCAATATTTGTAGTGTGTTTGATAGTTCTCATTGTTATTTTCGTTGGCTATTGGCAAGGGTCAAAAAGCTACGATGACGTTACTCAACAGGCATTTTCTGGTGCATCCATACAGGAAGCAACGCCGCTTGATACCGTTATTGACTGGGACGCGCTTCGTGAGACTAACCCCGATACCATTGCGTGGATTTACATTCCGGGCACTGATATCAATTACCCCATTGTGCAAACAACCAACAACGAAAAATACCTGAAAACCGATTTTCAGGGCGAAACCAACTGGGTTGTTTCCTATGGCGCGCTTTTTCTTGATTATCATTGCTCGTCGGATTTTAGCAATCAAAACAACTTTGTGTACGGGCATAACATGAACAACGGAAGCATGTTTGCCCAGATTGCAAATCTTGCCAACAATGATACGTTCAACGAAACGCGCACCGTTTACTTGTTCACGCCCACGTGCAATTACAAGCTGGAATCGTTCGCGCTTTTGCATGTAGATGCCAACGATACGCTGGTGCAGCCCTCAACGGGTACTTCTGAACAACAAAGCGAATACGTGCAAGATAAAATAGACAGAAGCGAAGTTACGCCAAGCGAAGGCTTTCCCGAAGCAAGTTCGGTTGAGCGCACGTTTGCATTTGTGACCTGCGATAATCTTCCCACCAATGGCAGATACGTGCTGTATTGCCAAGCGGTGGAAACAAGCGAATAGTTTGAAAAGGACGGTAGCTGAAATGGAAAACGAAACCAATAAACCTCAGATGACCACGTATGCGCAAGCGGGCGTAGATACCGCGGAAGGTGCGCGCGCCGTGCAGGCCATCAAAGAAACAGTTCATTCAACGTATCGCCCTGAAGTAGTGGGCGACATCGGCGGTTTTGGCGGCTTGTTCAGCATTGCCGCTGCAAAAGATATGGAGCAGCCTTTGCTGGTTTCCGGCACCGATGGTGTGGGAACCAAGCTGCAGCTTGCGCGCCTTCTGAACAAGCACAATACCGTTGGCATTGACCTGGTAGCCATGTGCGTGAACGATATTCTGGCAACAGGCGCCGAGCCGCTGTTTTTCCTGGACTATATTGCCGTGGGAAAGCTGCAGGCTCAAGCCGTGGCAGAAGTGGTTGCGGGTATTGGCGAAGGGTGCCGCCAGGCAGGATGCGCCCTTATTGGGGGAGAGATGGCGGAGCACCCCGGCGTTATGGATCCCAGCGATTACGACTTATCGGGCTTTTGCGTGGGCGTGGTAGACCGCGTGAAAATGCTTGATCCGCAAAACGTGGCAGAAGGCGACGTTTTAATTGGTTTGGCCTCTACGGGCTTGCACTCAAACGGCTATTCGTTGGCGCGCAAAGTGTGCGTGGGCGATAAAAGCGCCGCTGAAATTTCTGTTCCCCTGCCGGAGCTTGATGGTAAAACGGTGGGGCAGGCACTGCTTGAGCCTACCCGCATTTATGTGAAATCGGTTCTTGCAACGCTGCGGGAAGTTCCCGGGGCTGTTCACTCGCTGGCGCACATCACCGGTGGTGGCATTACCGAAAACCTGGATCGCGCTCTTCCCAAAACCGTAAATGCCCAGGTGGAGCTTGGTTCGTGGCCCGTTGTTCCCATTGCTAAATACACCTGCGCGCAGGCTGGTCTTAACGAAACGGAAGCGCTTAAAACATTCAACATGGGCATTGGTATGGTTTTGATAGTTGCCCCTGAACAAGCAGCACAAGTAGAAGCAGTACTTGCCGATCAAGGTGAGACTACCTATCGCATTGGGCACATTACCCCCGGCGCGGGTGTGGTAACGTACACGGGCGAAGGAAAGTTGCTGTAAATGCAAAAGCTCAAAATTGGTGTTCTTATTTCAGGGTCGGGAACTAACCTTCAGTCATTCATCGATGAAATTGCGGCAGGGAACCTAGATGCCGAAATTGTGCTGGTGGTTTCTTCCCGCCCCAATGCGTACGGTATTCAGCGTGCCCAGGCGGCAAACATTCCGGTTCTTGTTATGAGCAAAGACGAATACGCAAACCCGGAAGCTGCCGACGCAAAGATTGTTTCCGCACTTCAGCAGGCAGGTGCGCAGTACGTATTCATGGCAGGATACATGCGTATGGTAACCCCTGTAATGCTCAATGCGTTTCCTAACCGCGTTGTTAACTTGCATCCTGCGCTGCTTCCTTCCTTCAAAGGGGCACACGGCATTCAAGAGGCGTTTGATGCGGGTGTGAAATACACGGGCGTAACCGTTCATTTTGCAAATGCGGAATACGACAAAGGGCCCATCATTGCGCAAGAGCCCGTGGCGGTGCTTGAAGATGACACGGTGGACACGCTTGAAGCGCGCATTCATGAGGTTGAGCATCGCCTGTACCCCGCAACTGCCCAGCTCATCGCCCAAGGGCGTGTGAGTGTTACTGCCGATGGCAAAGTGCGTATAATTCCGCTGTTTTGCCAAACGGCGGAATAACCTAAGCAACGCCCGAAAGTGAAGGCAAGGTGGCGGGGGGGGGTCTACATTGCGCGCTCCGCGCTCAGCTTCCCCTTGTCTAAATGCAAGCCAAAATTTTCTCTTGACACACTGCTCCCTTACTGTATAAACTGTACTAGTATTATTAATACAGTTAATACAGAAAGGAGCAGCGAGCTATGATTTCCGTTGATTATCGTGATTCACGCCCCATTTACGAGCAAGTTCGCGATGCATATCAGCGTCAAATCCTTGCAGGCGTTATTGAACCTGGTTCTGAAATGCCTTCGGTGCGCAACCTTGCCGCACAACTTTCCGTAAATCCCAACACTATTCAGCGCGCTTACCGGGAATTAGAAGCAAGCGGATACATCTATTCCGTAAAGGGAAAAGGCAGCTTTGTTTCCGATTGCCGCGAGGCATCGCGCTTGCGTGAGAAGGAACTTCTTGCCTCGTTTGACCAGGCAGTACAGGAGCTTCTTGCACTGGGAACAGAACCTCAATCTTTGATTAAACGCATTAACGGAGGTGACGCAAAATGACAGAACAATCCAACCTGAGTAAGGAAGCTTGTGCAGAATTAGCAGTTCAAGCTTGCAATGTTACAAAGCGCTTTGACAAAGTAGAGGTGCTTGATAGCGTAAACATGAATGTTGCGCAGGCTTGCGTGTATGGTTTAGTGGGGCCAAACGGGGCAGGAAAAACTACCCTTTTGCAGCATATTGCAGGCATTTACCGAAAAGATGCAGGTGAGCTTTTTGTTTTTGGGCAGCCTGTTTTCGAAAACTCCGCCGTGAAAGAGCGCATTGCGTTTGTACCCAGCAGCTTTTATATTCCTGCGCGCGCAACCATAAAAAGCATGGCGTCGCTTTACGCTTCAACGGTACCGCGCTTTGAGAAAAGCCGCTTTCAAGTGCTGCTGGCAGGCTTTAATTTACCGCAGAACATGCCATTGCGAAAATTCTCAAAAGGCATGCAGAAGCAAACGATGATTCTTTTGGCGCTTGCTTCGCGCCCCGATCTTTTACTGCTTGATGAACCCATGGATGGCCTTGACCCGTTGGTGCGCAAAACCGTTTGGGGTCTTATTTTGGCGAATGTTGCCGAATTTGACACCACCGTTGTGGTAAGCAGCCACAACTTGCGCGAGCTGGAAGGAATCTGCAGCCATTTGGGCGTGATGTCACAAGGGCGCATTGTAAGTGAGCATGACCTTATGGCAAACGAAAGCAGTCTAGTAAAAGTGCAGATAGCATTTGCGGAAGGCCAGGAATTGCCCGAGCTTTCTGCGAAAGTAGCAGGCGTGAACATTTTAAACAGCACTGCCGAAGGGCGCTTACATACCCTTATTGTGCAAGGAGAAGCGGAACAAATTCGCGCTTCGTTTGCTTCTTTAAACCCTGTTTTGTTGGAAATTGTTCCCTTGTCTTTAGAAGAGCTTTTTATGTACGAACTGAAAGAGGTGAGTTCCTATGACACAAGCGCGCTTTTGTAATGCGGCTCTTGTAAAAGAGCTGTTCAAACGTAACTGGTATATAAGCGGGTTGTACCTTTTGGGGTGGCTTTTGGTACTTATTCCCTCTATCTCTAGAATTCGCTACCTGGGTGAGTGGGATTACTATCAGCAAGCAGGGATATCGCTGGGGCTTTCCGGGCATCTTCCCGTGTACCTTACGTTTTCTGCCTTGTTAACGCTGGTATATTGCATTGTGGCAACGTGTGCCAACTGCGATTACTTGTTCAAAACAGAATCTGCCCGCTTCTATGGCGCAACTTCGCTTTCCCGACAGGCACTTCTTTTGTCAAGCTTGCTTACTACCCTTCTGCCCGGCGTGCTGGTAAATGTGATATCGGGCGCTTTGTTTACCCTGGTGGAAAACGGCGCGCAGATGATTACGTGTATTGGCCCTGTGCTTATTGTTAGCGGGTGCCTTCTTGTTGTTGTTTTAAGTGGCATTTGTTTGCTGTGCGCTGTTCTTTCCAGTTCGCGCTTTGTGTTTGTGCTGCTCACATTGATGGTTCACGGCTACGTGTATGTTCTTGATTCCGCGTTGTTGCTGGCAAAGTCGCTCTTTTCCTATGGCGTAACTACAAGTGCCGGCCCTGCTAATATTGCTTTGGTGCTTTCGCCTTTTGGAAAAATGATATCCACTTTCTATACCGAAAATAGCTATTGGCTATGGCTTGGAATCTATACGGTGGTAAGCATTGTTGCTATTTGCGCTGCTTGCGTGCTTTATAAGTTCCGACATTTTGAAGCAATTGGCGAAGGCCTTGCGTTCAAAAAGTTACGCCCGCTCTTCAGCATTTTGTTCAGCTTTGCGTTTGGCCTGGGTTTCGCGCTTATTGGGTGCGCCATGGTGGGGGCAACCTCAAGCGAAATAACGGCAACGGAATGTATGGGAAATCTTATCACGCTTATGGTGTTTTTCCTGGTAGGAACGCTAGCGTGTTATGTGGTAGTGGAAAGCATTCTGGCAAAATCGCCCCGTATTATCACAAAACGGGCGGGCGGTGCAGCTGTTTTGGTGGCGCTATGCATTGCAACGGGCATAGGGGCATTTCAGTTAGGCGTACAAGAAACAAACTATGTTCCCCCGGCATCAGAGGTTAAAAAAGTATCAGTGGAAGGGGTTGATATGCTGGGCGAAAGCTCTGAAATAATAGAAGCAGCCCTTGACTTACACCAGGAAATTCTTAACGAACAAGTGCACGGGGAAGCAACGAACACCGCCACTGAACTGGGCATAAGCACAACTGAGCTTTCGGAGAACTCGTATTACAACACCTGCCTGCAGTTTACCTACCTGCTGAACAACAACACCACCGTTCAGCGCTCATACGTGGTGGAATTCACCCGCGAAAATAGTGCAGATGCCTCCACCTGCCAGGGGAAAGCGGTGCAGCTTGCAAGCAGCACATTTGCACGTCAAAGCCGCGTGGATTGGCTCTATGCTCTTGCGGAAGATTACGGCAGCTCTGGCGCTGCAAACGTGACCTTCTATTCCAGCGCGTCAAACGCTAATGATTCTGTAAGCGTTGATGTGAGCTTAACAGGAAACGACCTAAAGCAGCTACTTGACCATTCTTTAGCCAGCGAGATATGCGCCAGCCATGCATATGACCCTGCTGTTATAGCGTGGTTAGAAAGTACAGAAAACGTGCAGGAAGAAGCGGCGGCTTACCTGACCCCCAAGTACAACACGTCCTACGACAACGGAAACGACCCATTCCAAATTTGGAGTAGTCTTGAGCTTAGCTCATCGGAAACGCCACAATCTCTTGCCTGGCTTACCAGCACAATGAGTTAACGCTTGAGTTCGAAGGACGAAGGAAAGCTAAGCGCGAAGCGTGCAGGCAGAGGGTTGAGGCGACTCTGCGAAGCTGTGGATAAGCGGGTGCATACTCGAAGTTTTTCCAAAGAAGCATTATCCAAGCTGAGCCGTGTCGCCGAATGCCC
>CAVDDP010000006.1:0-2497 GCA_963607695.1 Hallerella sp. | reverse complement strand
ACGCAAAGCAGCTGATGACGCTGCCTACTGGGACGAGCGTTCAAAAACCTTTGGCTCAAACGACAAGCCCAGCGATTACGCCCACGAATTTTTGCAGCTAGCAGGCCTTTTACCGGGCGAGAGCGTTTTTGACATGGGCTGCGGCAACGGCGCTTTGGCTCTTCCCCTGGCGGCGGCGGGGCACCCCGTTTTGGCGGCAGATTTCTCGCGCGGCATGCTTGACCGGCTTAAGCACGATGCAGCGCAAGCGGGCCTTGGCGGCATTGAAACAAAGCAGGTAAGCTGGGAAGATAACTGGCAGGCGGCGGGCATTATGCCAAAGTCGTGTGATGTGGCTTTCGCCTCGCGCTCTATTGCCACGGCCGATTTGAAGGATTCGCTCTTGCGCCTGAACGCGGTGGCAAAACGGAAATGCTGCATTACGCTTGCCACCAGTTATTCCCCGCGCTGCGACCAAAACATTTTGCGCGCCATTGGCTTTGAGGGGCTGGTGGGGCGCGACTTTTGGTACGCTGTGAACATTCTGATGCAGCAAGGCATTCTGCCCGAAGTTCGCTATATTAAAAGCGTGCGCTTTGATACGTACGCCTCGCGCGATGAGGCGTGGGAAAACATGCAGCTTATGCTCAAGAGCGCGTTGCGTGCGTGCCCGGAGCACGATGCGGCCGATGCCGAGCTTCGTTTGCGCAGGTGGTTTGAGGAAAATCTTGTGGAAGGCGAAGGGGCGGCAGGCGCAGTAGGTGCTTCCACTGGCACCTTGGCGGGCGTAGCTGCTAGTGAGCCGGCAGGCACCTTGGCGGGCGCCAGCGGCAACGACGCTGCCACGCCAACGTATAGCTTCAAGCAGCCGCGTGTTGTAACCTGGGCTTTTATCTCCTGGGAAGCTTTTTAGTAACGTTTCAATGTTTTCCGGAAAATTTTTAAGGCACAAAGTGACAAAAAACAGAGACTTCCCGTTCTTTATGGTGAGCGTAAAAAAACAAATCACAATCTTTTCGCAGTTCACAGCGCTGATGATTTGAGAAACTTTTGTTTTATAGGTAATAAGTTGCTAAATGACAACGGGAACCTTCGTTTTTTTGTCACTTTGTAGGCAATTTTTGTTCTGAGGCAGCATTTGGCGCTGTTTTCAATGCTGCGAGAACCTGCTTGGCAGCTTCCTCGGTGGGGTAAAGTGCGGTGACGCCGCCCCAGCAATCGGAAAAACGCGCCGCCGCCGTATCGTACAAGCTCTCACGCACCACAATAAGCGCGTGAGCACATAAGGCAGAAGGCCCCTGAGATAAAACATCCATGGCGCTGGTCAATCCCCCGCCACGCATAAGTTCTAACGGCCCAAGCTCGTCTACCACCAAAAGGCCGGCACGTTCAGGTGCCTGTGCATCAATTCCGGCGCCGCGCTTTATCTCTTCAGGGAGCATGCAATCTTTCGCCAGGCCGCACAAGGTACAAAAATGGGCATTTACCTGGTCAATTGCAGCGTCATCTATGGCCCATCCCAGCTTTGCTTCACTCGATTGCTTGCAGCTTGCCGCCGTAGGTGCCGCCGCGTGAGAAGGGGAAGCTGTTGGCGTTGGCGCGGCTGCCATGCCACCTTCGACTTGTGCGGGTAGTGCGGCAAGGTCGGGGCGGCGCGCAAACGTAATTTTCTCTTGCTGCGGAAGTAGCACGTTATCTATCCCCAGCTTTTCAAAGCGCTGCCCTTCAGGTGCATCTTCTCCATGGTCGCGCCACTGACCTGGGGCGATAACGCCGTATACCGGAAAGCCGTTCTGCTGCACCGTTTGTACTAGCCGTTCAAGCCAGCGCGTTTTCCCTGTTTGAAACTTTCCCGTAAGAATGAACAGCATTGCCCTACCCCAACTTCACAATAGGTGCGTAATCTTTCAGAAGCGTTTTTGTTTGCCGCAACTTGTTGAAATAGATATACAAACTGTCGCCGTCTACTTTGGTAACTTTGCCACGGCCAAACGTTTTGTGATCAACAATGTCGCCCTCGGCAAACGTTATTTTTGCTGCATCTTTTTTAAGGGATTCTGCTGTTTTTCCTGTTGCATGCGAAGCTACGGAAGATGTGGAAGACCCGCGCTCGCTTCCGAATTGCGAACTGCGGGAGCTTCCGAACTGCGAACTGCGGGAGCTTCCGAACGAGGAGCGTGAGCTTGATCCAACGGTGTACCCGTGTGAGCGCCCGCCCGCACGTGACCCGGAAGCGCTTGACGTGCCAAAAACGCGCCCGCCGCCTGCCTCGGCACCCGCGCCGGAAATGCCGCGGCGGCTTCCCCTTTTTTCGTAGCCCGTGCCGGAAAAACCCGAAGAGCCTAAGCCCGATGTTTTGCGAAGCTCGCTGGGGATTTCGCCGATGAAGCGCGAAACGGGGTTGCATTGCGTGTTACCGTACAACTGGCGTGAGGAAGCGCAGGTTAGGTAAAGGTTTTTGCGAGCGCGCGTGATGGCAACGTAGGCCAGGCGGCGCTCTTCTTCAATGCTTGCGGGG
>CAVDDP010000005.1:0-3094 GCA_963607695.1 Hallerella sp. | reverse complement strand
AAATTAACTTTTTAAAACGCCACTCTCCCACCAGCTGCAATACGCCCGGAAGCAGACAAAACACCAAATAGGCCGCATAAAATACAAAACTTAACGCCGTCATTCTGTTAAAAATAATCTGCGGGTTATACTGAATAGCCGTTTGCGTAAGCAACATGCCCACCACGCAAATGGTAATAAGCACAAACATGGTTATCACAAGGCTTCTATCGCGCGCGTCAAAGCGATAAAGCGAATACGCGCTGCGCCCGCGCAGGAGTGAACCGCGGCTTTTCATAGAATCAGACATTTCGGCAAAACGTTCTATGCTCCACGTAATAACAATGGAAACGCGGCGAATCCAATTGCGCACCCGAAACAGAGCACTTCCGCATTTTGAGCCGCGCCCGATTCCCTTTTGCGCAATATTCACACGCACCGAACGTTGTGCCACCATAGGGCATGCCCGCAAAGCAACGGCCAGCAAAAGCGCCAAACGCGGCGACACGCGCCCCAGCAAATACACCACTTTATCGGCAGTAAACAGCTCAAAAACGCAAATCATCCAAAGAAAAACGGTTGAAATTTGGCACCCTTGCGCAAATCCAAAAGCAAGCGACTCAAGCGTAATGTTGTTGCCAATGAAGGTTTCGCCTAAATTCGTTATGCCAAAATGCGTGTTATAAGCAAACCAGGCACTCCACACAAAAGGGAAAACAAGCGCCACCAGCACAAACACAATCGCTTTTCTTCCTTTAAGAATAAAGGAATACACCAGCGCGCTGAACATGCCCACACCAATAAAAATAGGATGGTTCCACAAAAGCGCAGCAGCAATAACTGCTACAAAGAACAGCAAATTAAGCGCTGGATGATAGGAATCAAACCGCATAAAAGCCGCCTACTCACCCATGCCGTACTTAACTTTTACGCGCTCAAGCTTGTCAAGCAGCGGGTTGGTAATAAAGAACAGCAAAAGCGCAGTGGCAATAGCGCGCGTAAGATTCACCACAATTCCCGATACATACACCGCAATCGCGCTTTCAACCGTAATGTCATTAATCATAAGGAACAGCGCACAGGTATCAAGAACGGGGCCAATAATGCACCACGTAAAGAAAAAGCCGCCAACCGTAAGCAAAACTACTTGCTTTCGCGTGTAATCCTTATGGGGAATAAGCTGCTTTTGCGAAAGAATGCCAAACACCAAACCCGCCAGGCCAAACGCAATCATTTGCCATGGAGTCCAGGGGCCTTGCCCAAAAATAAAGTTGCTTACCAGCATAGAAAGCGCACCGGTCATAAAGCCTGCTTGCGGGCCAAAAGCAATACCGGCAAGAATAATAACAGCAGCTATGGGCTTAAAGTCAGGGAACCAGAAAAACGCTGCACGGGAAGCAACCGCAAGTGCAATAAGAACGGCCAGCACCACTAAATCACGCGCTTGCGGCGTGCGCCCCTCAAATGATGCAAAGAAAGGAACCATGGTGCAAATGGCAATAAAAATGCTCACGGGGTAATAATACCCATTGCCAAATAATATAGTTGCCACAAGTGCTGCAACCACCAGCACTATACATACTATGGTAATAGCAACGGTTTTTGTGCTAACTACGCGTTCTTGCATAGCGAAATCACATCCTCATCAATAATGGCATTGTCAAAAAGATGACGGCTCATGCGGTTAGCCGAAGTAGTGTAAAAGCTGTTCTGCGCGAAAAAGCGCCGCGGAGTGTTCGTAGTAACAACGCCCCCATCAAAGAACATGGAAACGCTGGTGGCATAACGCGCGCAAAATTCAATGTCGTGCGAAACCATCACAATAGTCATACCACGTTCACGCAAGCGCGCCAAAACACCCGCAAGCTCCTTTTTAAAGAAGCCATCAATACCCTTCGTAGGCTCATCCAAAAGTAAAATTTCAGGGTCACAAAGAAGCACTTTTGCCAGTGCTGCACGCTGTTGCTCGCCGCCAGAAAGATCGTAAGGGTGCTGGTCAAGCAAGTGTTCAATATCGCAGGTACGCGCCACTTCCGCCACGCGTGCTTCAATCTCTTGAGCATTCATTTTTTTGTCGGAAAACATTTCTTGCAAATCGGCGCGAACCGTTTTCTTCACAAACAAGTTTTGCGGGTCTTGCGGAAGCATAGCAATGCAGCCGCGGAACAACTCGTTGCTTTTCCAGTCTTTAAGCTTTTTGCCCTTAATGCGAATGGTGCCTCTATATGGTTTGGTAACGCCGCAAGCGCACTTAAGCGTGGTAGATTTTCCGGTACCATTGCCGCCCACCAAGGCGAAGAGTTCTCCTTTATGCACGTCAAAGGAAGTTCCGCGCAGTACATCGGGCAGCTCACGCTCATAGCGAAACCATACATCTTTAAACTGCAACACCAAGTTATCATCGGTTTCTTCATACGATTCCGCTTCAGGGAGCGTGCGCGCATCCTGTGGAATATCGCTAAAGTTACGAGTAAGCCAGGTACGGCCTTCGCGAACCGTTAAAGGACAATCTTGCGCTTTAACCTGGGCAGACTTAGCGCCCGAATTAACGCCGTAGAAAATACGCATAGGAGCAGGCAAAGCCGCTGCCATCTCATCGTTGGCAACAATCAAGCGCTGCCCCACTTCATGAGGCTCACCATCGGCCAAAATGCCGCCTTGCTTCATCACAATTACTCTATCGGCCGCCGAAAATGTTTCTTCCAGGCGGTGCTCCGAAAGGATAATAGTAGTTCCCAACTCAAGGTTAATCTTGCGCACCGTATTCAGAAAATCCGATGCCGCAATAGGGTCAAGCTGGCTTGTTGGCTCGTCAAGCACCAAAACGCTGGGCTGCATAGCCATAATCGAAGCTAAATTAAGCAGCTGCTTTTGACCGCCAGAAAGTTCCTTAACGTCTTTATGAAACCAGCTTTGAATACCAAAATAGCTGGCCATTTCTGCCACACGCAAACGCATGGTGCGTTGATCGCAACCCAAACTTTCCAAACCAAACGCAAGTTCATGCCATACTTTATCGGTAACTACTTGCGCATCGGGGTTTTGCATAACAAAGCCAATCTTTGCGGATTGATCACGTTGTGACACCTCATCAAGAGGAACGCCTTCAAAGAGA
>CAVDDP010000004.1:0-3840 GCA_963607695.1 Hallerella sp. | reverse complement strand
ACGCGCGCCAGCACCAGTGCCATTGCCAAAAGCACGCGCGCCAGCAGCTTCCCCTTTTTCTTCCCCTTGCCCTTCGCACTGCACCGTTACCTGCAAGCACGTGCGCTTATCCTCGGTCACATCGCCCGCAAGAGCAGCGGCAACCATGGGAATAACCCCCTGCTCGCTGGGGTTTGCCAAAAAGCCCAAATGCCCAAAGTTAATGCCCATAACGGGCGCGTCGAACAACACCGCAAGGCGCCCGGTGCGCAAAATGGTGCCATCGCCGCCCAGTGCTACCGCCATATCGAAAGGTTGAATGTCTGCGTGCCGAAGCGCCTGATCACGCTGGATTGCAAGCGCTTCCAACGAAGGAATGTCCGAAGAAAAAAGCGTGGTGGTTTTGATGCCCTGAGAAGAAAGATATGCTTCAAGCAGCAGCGATGCGTCGCGCGCTGAAGGGTTAGAACCATTTACCACCGTTAGAATATGCATTGCTTATCCTTCCTGCATAACTCCCAGGCTTGCCATTTGCTTGGCGTTTTACACACACGCACGGCGGCGGCACTTTACGCACACGCATGGCGGCGGCAGTGCCCTAGCAGTGCCCTACGCCTTTTCCAGCGCATGACAGCGGGCGCGGTCTCCTTCTCCAAAGAATTGCCGATACCACACAATAAACGAGTAGAACGACCAAATTTTTTGCATGTGCGAAACTTGCCCACCCTTGTGCTCATCCAAAAGCTGCATAAGTTTTTCCGGCACAAAAAACTCTGCTGCTTCGGGGCTTAAGAACGCCTCTTTCACCTGATTGTAGTACTTTTCTTCACGCAACCAGGTAGCAAGCGGGCTAGGGAACCCTAACTTGGGCTTGTTGTACACGCGCTCGGGCAAATGGCGCTTTGCAGCGGCACGCAAGGCAATTTTTTCGTGGTCGTTACACGCGCGATACTTTGCCGGAATAGTAAGCGCCAACTCAAGCACTTCCCTATCCAGGAAAGGAACGCGCAGCTCAAGCGAGTGCGCCATAGACATGCGGTCGGCCTTTAAGATAATGTCGTAGATCATCCACGTTTTAATGTCTACATATTGAAGTTGCGTAACGCCATCGAGCCCCGCAACTTCATCGTAATAGGGCTTGGAATACTCCTGCGGCGCGGGCACCACAATAGGGTCTTTTAAATATTGCTGGCGCTCATCGTTTTCAAAAACGTAATCGGCACGGGAATTGCGCTGCCACGGTTGCATAGCGCCATGCGTTAGAAAGTGCTTGCCTTTTACCGCGGGCAGGGCGCCTGCCACCGCACCTGCAAGCGAGCGCAAAAATTGCGGGTATTTGCGCTGGTAGCGGTACAGATGATCCTCTTGCGTGTAGTTGGGGTAGCCACCGAAAAGCTCATCGGCACCTTCGCCTGAAAGCACTACCTTTACATGCTTTGCCGCATTCTGGCACAAGAAATAAAGTGGGTTTTCCGAAGGGTTTGGCAGCGGCTCGTCCAGGTAATATTGAATGTTTGGCATGCTGTCAAAAAAGTCGTCGGCAGAAATTTTGTTTGCAATGTTGGGCGCACCCAGCTCTTCTGAAAAGCTTTGCGCATAGGAAAGCTCGCTGTATTGCTCTTCCTCATAACCCACCGAAAACGTGCGGATGTTTCCCCCGCCGGCAAAAACGCGTTCCGCCACAAAGCTTGAATCCACGCCGGAGCTCAAAAAGCCGCCCACTTCAACATCGGCAATCAAGTGAGCGCGCACAGAATCGGTGAAAACTTCCTCTATGCGGCTTGCCCACTCATCAAGCGACAACGTTTCGTCAATCTTGTACTCAAACTCGTAGTAGCGCGCCGTTTCGAACGCGCCCGTTTCAAAATCCCAGGTAAACCAGCTGGCAGGCTGCAGCTTATACACGCCTTTGAACAGGGTTTTTTCGGTGGGAATATACTCATACGACAAATAGGTGGGAATCTCTTCGCGCACAATTTCTTTCACAAAACCGGGGTGCTCCAAAAAGCTTTTAATCTCCGAGCCAAACATGAATTGCCCGCCCTGGCGGTAATAATAAAAGGGCTTTATGCCAAAAATGTCGCGCGCTCCAAATAGCTGGCGCGTGCGCGTATCCCAAATAACAAACGCAAACATGCCGCGCAGCTTATCAAGCACAAGGCGCCCCCATTGTTCATACCCATGCAAAATGGTTTCGGTGTCAGAGCGCGTTTTAAAGGTATGACCTGCGGCAATAAGTTCTTCGCGAAGTTCCTGGTAATTGTAAATTTCGCCATTAAACACAATGATTTTGGTGCCGTCTTCGTTTGCCATGGGTTGGCGGCCACCCTCTAGGTCAATAATAGACAAACGCCGGTGCGCAAGTGCCATATAATCATCCAGATAATACGTGGCATCATCGGGGCCGCGGTGCGCAATGCGTTCGCCCATAAGCTGCGCAACACGCGCCGGGTCGCATACGTTTCGCACTTCATCCGTAATAGCAAAACCGGTAAAACCGCACATAACAAGTCACTTTCAGTCAACGTTATTCATAGAGTTTCATTAGATCTTTTGCAGAAGCGCCACATTCCTGCACACAGCGCCACGCCAAAACGTTTAAGGCATCCACCACCGCAGCGCCGCCCACATACGCGGGAACCGGCACCAAAGAAAGTTCGGTACACCCCAAAATAATGCCATTGCACCCTTTTTCTGCCATGGTGGCGCACAGTTCACAAAACGCAGGCGTATCAATAGGATTTCCCGCTTTTACCTGGTCATATATCACTTCCATAACCAGTTTTTGCCCACGCTCATCGGGGGCTTGTGCCGCAATACCAAAGCGCTCCAGTGCGCGGTCATACACCTGCGTTGCCAGCGTTCCATCGGTGGCAAGAACGGCGCACTTCGTAACACCCAAACGCTTCACAAACGCTGCAGTTTCTTCCAGCATATTCACAAAATGCGCGCTGGTTAAACCCTGCGCTATGGCGCTTAGCTGGGCATGCGCCGTGTTACACGGAGTAGAAAGAACCTCACATCCCATGGCTTCCAGCTGCAACGCCGCTTCGTTCATGGGGGGCACAAAGGATGGAGCGCCTGGCTTGCCCAGCAGAAAATCGGTGCGATCGGGAATGCCCGGGCGGTTCACAATGTCAATATCCAAATGCTGCTGATCGGTTGCGGCATTCGTATATTCCACTACGCGCTGAAAAAACAGCGCCGTAGCGGCAGGCCCCACGCCTCCTATCACGCCTAATTTTTTGTAGTTTGCCATAGCGTTTTATCCCACTTACTTTTGCGCATTAATCGTTCTTGCAATTAATCGTTCTTGCGCGTTAATCATTCACGTGCCGCTTGTTGAAGCACTGCGCGTACTGCTGCCGGTAATTCCGCTGGTTCATTTTATAGCTTAACCAGCGCAAAAGCGATTTGTCGCTGTTGGTCCAATAGCTTTGCGACACTTTTCCTTCCGCAATCAAACGCTCCACACGCTCAAGCGTTTCCTCGTCGCTGGTGTAGGTGCGTATAACATCCAAAGGAATCATAGTCCACAGCACTTCATTATCAAACGTAGCAATATCGCATGGTTCATTTCTGCGTTCAAGCACATCTTGCACCAGGTAGCGCGCCAAATTCTTGCCCGATGCCGTGGTGAAATAGCTTGACCTTCCCTGGCGCGGGTTAATTTCAAACAGCTTATAGGTGCCATCGCGCTCGTCGTATTTCAGATCAAAGTTAGAAAAGCCCACGTATCCTATCTCTTCCAGAAAACCCCTGATACGCATGTTAATTTCTTCATTGTAGCCCGTCATAATGGCGCCATAGCTGCCAATACCCAGCGGCGTGTGTTCTTCTAGCACCACGTTTCCCAAGCAT
>CAVDDP010000003.1:0-4903 GCA_963607695.1 Hallerella sp. | reverse complement strand
CGATAATTTTGGTCACAATGCGGGCGACCGCGCCATTTGCAAAATGGGAGATGTTTTACTTAAGTCAATTCCCGATAACGGCGTTGCCATTCGCTACGCGGGCGATGAATTTATCGTTTTGATTTCAGATTCCAAAGCAAGTTCACTGCCAGGCACAACACAGAATGCCCAAACAGGGGAAGCGGCCAGCGAAAACGCAAAAGACCAGCTGGCTAAGCTGGAAAGCGCGTTGAACACCCCCTTAGGCGGTGAAGCGCAGGCCAAGCCAAGCACTTCTGAAGAAATACTTCAAGCAACCATGAATGAAATTCAAGCAAGGCTTGAACAGTTTAATGCTTCAGATGAAGAGCCGTTTAGCTTATACGTTGCCATGGGTTGCGCAACGCTTGGCGCAGATGACACCGCAGAAAGCTTTTTGAAGCACATGGATGAAAAAATGTACGAAGAAAAGCGCAAAGTGCACCTTGCGGCAGCGGCGGCAGAAGCATGCACAGCGTGCGCGGGCAACATACCCTGCGAACGTTAAATTTTCGATACAAATTCTGTAATCCCGTGAAACAAACTTGCCGCTCACGGCTAAAGTGCTACCATGTTCCGGTTTAAAATTTACAAAAAGGAACATTCATGAAAGCAAAACAATCCAAACCATTCAAAATTGCCCGCACGTTTTTGGTAGCCACGCTGTGCGCCGTAATGCTTGTTGCTTTTACCAGCTGCGGGCAATCAGGCACTACCACCAACAATGTTGAGGAAACAAAAACCGTGCGCATTGGCATTAAGGGAGACTTCGTGGGGATCCTGGATGCCGTAACACCTAAAATTGAAGCACTGGGCTACAAGGTAGAACGCGTTATTTTCGACGACTTTGTTCAACCCGATAACGCCCTGGTAGAAGGCTCCATTGACATGAACTGGCTGCAGCACGAGCCCTACATGGACGCCTATAACAAATCAAACAACACCAATTTAGTTATGCTTGAACCAAAGCCTATCTATAACGTTTTTGGCTTGTACTCCGAAAAATGGTCAAGCGTAGATGAAATTCCCAACGGCGCCACCATTTGCCTGTGCAATGACCCCTCGAACAAGCAACGCGGGCTTGAGCTGCTTCAATCGTGCGGGCTTATCACTTTAAAAGAAGGGGTGGAATCACCCACACAATATGACATTGTGGATAACCCCAAAAACCTGCAGTTCATTGAAGCCGAAATTTCCATGGTTCCCCAATCCATTACCGATTGCGACGGCGTGGCAGTTGCCGGCTTGCAAATGTTGAACGCGGGCAAAGATCCTTCCTCGTATTTGTACTGCTCAAGCGATGAAGACAACAAAGAATACGCCATTGGACTGGTAGTAAAAGGCGAAAACAAAGACGCACAATGGGCACAAGACATTGTAAACGCTGTTCAGTGCGAGGAATTATCTACCTACTTGAAAGAGAACAAGAAAGGCGCACAGCTTCCTTCTTGGGAATAAAACGCAGCGGGGCACTTTACAGGAGCATTTCACATGATTGAAATTTCCGGGTTACAAAAAACGTGGGACGACGACGGCGTTCACGTTTTAAGCAACATAAACCTAACCATTAACGATGGCGAAGTGTACGCCATTGTGGGCCGCTCAGGCGCTGGTAAATCCACGCTTTTGCGCTGCATCAACGGCCTTACCACCTACCAGGCAGGCTCCCTTAAAGTGGATGGCCAGGAAGTGGGCAGCTTAAACGAAAAAGAGCTGCGTGAGCTGCGCCGCAACATGGGCATGATCTTTCAGCACTTCTCGCTTTTGGAACGCGCCACCGTTTATCAGAATGTGGCGCTTCCCATGAAATGCTGGGGCTACAACAAAGAACAAGTTGACAAGCGTGTTTCCGAGCTGTTGGCGCTGGTAGGGCTTGAAGACCGCGCAAACGCGCTGCCCCGCAATCTATCGGGCGGGCAAAAGCAGCGCGTGGCTATTGCGCGTGCGCTTACCATGAACCCCAAAGTGTTGCTGTCCGACGAAGCAACCAGTGCGCTTGACCCCAAAACCACCAGCTCTATTCTGGATCTTTTGCTTAAGATTAACAAAGAGCTGGGCATTACCATTATTTTTGTAACGCACCAAATGGAAGTGGTGCGCGCGGCGTGTGAACGTGCGTGCATTCTGGAAGAAGGGCACATTGCCGCCGAAGGAACGGTGGAAAACATCTTCATTGAAAAGCCGGAAGCCTTAAACCGCCTGTTGGGAGAGCGCGAAGAAAAGCTGCCTGAGCTTGGCCACAACATTCAAGTGGCGTATCGCATTAACAGCATTTCAAACGCGCAAATCATAAGCGCGTTGTCAAAAGAGCTTGATTATTTAATTCCCATTCTGGATGGGCAAATTCTGGAATATCGCGGCGAGCGCATGGGCATTTTTGTTATCAATGTAGATGATGCCCACCTTGAAGCTACCAAAGCCTATTTGGACGCACACCAGATAGATTGGAAAGAGCTCGAAGCGCACACACAAGCGCAAGCGGAAAAGGAATAACCATGGCTTTTGCAGATTACTCACTGGATCAAATTTTTCAAATACTTATTCTTCCCGCCGTTTGGGTTACGCTCAAAATGGTGTTTTTGGCGGGCATTTTCGGCACCATACTGGGCTTTATCATTGGCATCATTTTAGTGATAACCGAAAAAGGCGGCCTGTGCGAAAACGTGGTGCTCCACCGCGTGCTAGACATTATTGTAAACGTCATTCGTTCCTTCCCGTTCATTATTTTGATGATTACCATCATTCCGTTTACGCGCCTGATTGCCGGTACTTCCATTGGCGACACCGCAGCACTAGTGCCCTTAACCGTTGCCGCAGCGCCGTTTATTGCGCGCATTATTCAAAATGCGTTCAAAGAGGTAGACCCTGAACTTATTGAAGCGGCAAAGTCGTTTGGCCTGTCCAAGCGGCAAATTGTGTTTCGCGTGATGTTCAAAGAGGCGGTTCCTTCCATTGTTTCAGGCTTAACCCTTGCCATTATTAACCTGCTTAGCTGTTCTGCCATGGCGGGCGCGGTTGGCGCGGGCGGCCTGGGCGCCGTTGCGTTAACGTATGGCTATCAGAACTTCAACGAGACCATTATGTATAGCATTTGCGCCATTCTGGTGGTGCTGGTAGCAATCTTTCAATATCTGGGCGATTTCCTGTACAAAAAGCTGAAATAGTTTATAAAAGGGGGGAAGGGGAAGCCCCCGCGGCGCACGGCGCTGCGGGGGCTTCCCCTGTTTTTTGCGCCTTTGCGCTGCGCATTCTTGCATACGAAAGCAACCGTGGAAGCTCCCCGGTGAAGCCTTCCCCTGCCTACAGCTTGCGATAATAGCGGTAGAACAAAAGGGCTGTGGTGCACACCGCAATGGTATCGGCAATGGGCTCTGCCATGAACACCCCTAAATCGGGCTGGGAAACAACGCACGGCAGAATAAAAATAAGCGGAATAAGAAGGATAATCTTGCGCCAAATGGTTAAGAAAATAGCGCGTTTTGGCTGGTCAAGCGCAACTAAGCTGTACTGACACGCCACTTGAATGCCGTAGAACAAAAGCATGGCAAAATACACGCGCATGCTGTTTTGGGTGTATTCAACAAGCGCCGCATTGTTCGTAAAAAGCGAAGCCACCGGCTCTGGCAGCAGCATGCACACTACCCACACCAAAAACGATCCGGTTACGCAACTTGCCAGCAAAAGCCGAAACGTGCTTTTCACGCGCGAGATATTTCGGGCACCCAGGTTGTAGCTCAAAAGGGCCTGCGCTCCTTGCACCAGCCCTGGCAACAGCAACATGATAAATTGCATAATGCTGGTAAGAATACTCATGGAGGCAACGGCAATATCGCCGCCATGCGCTTGTAATGAGGTGTTAAAACTTATGGCAACAAGGTTCTCGGTAATTTGCATAAGCGCAGGTGAAGCACCCAACAACAGGCAAGGAGCAAGCAATGTTTTGTTAAAGCGAATGTTTTTTATGCGCAAACGAAGCAACGCTTGAGAAGACAGCAAATAGCCCGCCATAACGCATGCGGTAATTCCCTGAGAGATAACCGAGCCCAACGCCGAGCCTTGCACCCCCATTGAAAAGCCATCTACAAACACGCCATCAAGCACAATGTTAATTATGGCGCCAATAGCAACATTTATCATACTGGTTACCGTTTTGCCCTGCGCAATGATAAATGCATTTAGCCCAAGCGTGAGCTGGGTAAACAAGGTTCCCAAGCTCAAGGTGCTCAAATACTGCGTGGCATAGGGAAGGGTTGCTTCGCTTGCACCAAAAACGGTGCAGATAGGTTCGCCAAATGCGAGCAGCACCACCGTTATACACAGGGAAAGCACCGTAAGCAGCCACACACAGCTTCCCATTACTTTTTCTGCTTCTTCCGTTTTTCCTTCGCCCATAAGAATGGAAGCTTTGGGTGCGCCACCCATGCTCACCAGCGCCGCTAAGGCCGAAACCGCCAGGACAATGGGTGAGGTAATGCCAACGCCCGCTAGGGCATTGGCGCCCGCATTGGAAATGTGGCCAATGTATATTTTGTCCACCAGAATATAGGTAATATTTATAAGCTGCGCCACTACCGCCGGCGCAGCAAGCCTGATAAAAGCCTTTGAAATAGGCCCTTGGGCTAAATAGTTGGACATGAACTTCCTATCAATTTTGTTGTTGCGCCTTTATTTTAGTCGTGTTTTGTTAAGAGGTGCAAACATAAGGCAAAAAACCGTAGGTATCCTGCATAAAAGTAGTATAATCACGTGCGGTTTTAGGTGCTTTTTATGATTAATTTTGATGATAAGCGCCTTAAAAACTCTCGAACAATTAAGCACACAAGCGAACGTATCTTAAAGCGTGCGAGCCAGCGCGTTAGCAGGCGAGCCAGCGAACGCGCGAACG
>CAVDDP010000002.1:0-2835 GCA_963607695.1 Hallerella sp. | reverse complement strand
TAATAAGCGAACGAAGCGGCACAATACCTAAGCCACCCGCAACAAGCAGCACATCGTGCCCGCGCATTTTGTCAATGGGAAACCCGCGCCCAAAAGGCCCGCGAATACCCACGATATCGCCGCATTGCATTTTATGAAGCTCTTCGGTGAACTTTCCCGTACGGCGAACGCACAGCTCAATAAAGCCACGTTTCGTGGGTGAACTTGAAATGGAAATGGGTGCTTCCCCCACGCCAAAAATAGAAAGCTCTACAAACTGCCCGGGTGCATGGCAAAAAGCTTCGCGAATCTTATCGTCTATCAGGCGAAACTCAAACAACTTTTCCGTTGCCGTAAGCTCCGTAATAGAAGTGATGCGCGCCGGCCACGGCCGGTACGGGTTTTCTGCCATAAGTTGTTCGCCCGATAAGGGTTCAGGCGCAGAAGTGTACGAATCAACTAACACCGGGTTCAACTCTTCGCTAATCAAATTCCTTCGCCTTTCTCTCAAAGAACTCAAGAACGCGGATAGGATTAATGCCCGCCTTGCACGCGCGCACGCAACGCCCGCAGCCTACGCACAGCATGCGGTCGTGGGTGGCAAGAAAGCCGTTGAGCTTGTGATACATGCGATGTCGCACGCGCTCACGCGGCGTGGCGCGGAAATTGTGCCCGCCAGCCACCACGGCAAACTGCGGCGAGGTACATGCGTCCCACACGCGGCAGCGGTTCCCGGTAACGCCATTTGGATCAAGTTCATCACGAATGTCAAAGCAAAAACACGTGGGGCACACCGCCGCGCATGCTGAGCACGACAAGCACTTGCTGCCCAGTTCATTCCAAAAGTCGTCGCTGTGGAATACATCCATAAGCATGGCAACTTCTTGAATATCGGGAATTGCCCGCGAAAACGCCTGTTGGCGGGCGCGCGTGCGGGTACGAAACGCAATGCGGTCTTCATCGCTTGCAAGGCGCAAATCGCAGGTTGCTTCCAGAATATTGGCGGCCTCTACACTTGAAATACTTACCAGCACGTGGCCGTTTTGCAAATCTTGCAAGAATAAGTCATAGCCAAAATGCGCTTCATCGGCATCCCATAAGTTGCAAAAGCACTCAGGCGTTGGCATGCATCCCACACCAATAACAAGCGTTGCCTGGCGGCGCGCAATGTAGTAAGGGTCGCGGTATTTTCCGTAGCGAAACACTAAATCAAGCCTGTTTAGGGCATTGATATCACATGCATGAACGCCAAAGATTACGCGAGGGCGCATTTGCAATTCAAAGTGCGTTAGTTTATTTTCAGATGTGTCGAAAGAAAAGAGCGTCTCTTTAGAAGGCAGGAAAAATTCCCGTAGAGACGATTGTGTGCCCACCTTTGAGCTGCTAATTTGTTCGGGGCACGTAATAACGTCGAACGTGGTAATTTCGCCATGATCAACCGGCGCAATCACTTCGTACGATTCAAGAAAAGCTGAAACGAGCGCGGGCACCTCATCCGCATCGATTACACGATAAAGCAAAGGTCCTCCCTCTTTGAACTAAGATGGCGCGGTGCCCTTGCGGGCACCACCCTTGCGGGCACGCTTGCGCCAAAAACCTCTTAGCCAAAGAATACGCCTATTTCACGTGCAGCAGACTCAGGAGAATCGGAACCGTGAATAACATTTCGGTCAACAGTCAATCCAAAGTCACCGCGAATGGTTCCGGGTGCTGCTTCGGCACAATTAGTAGCACCCATAAGCTTGCGCATAATGGCAACGGCACCTTCGCCTGAAATTACCATTTTTACCACCGGGCCGCTGGTGATATACGAGATAAGCCCTTCGTAGAACGGTTTTCCTTCATGTTCTTTGTAGTTTTGCGCCGCCTGTTCGGGCGTAACCATGCTCAGCTCCATTTTCTCAATGGTCAAGCCAGCACGCTCAATGCGCGAAATAATTTCGCCCACGTGCTTGTTTTCAACGCCGTCGGGCTTAATCATGCTATAGGTACGTTCAATTGCCATGTGTTGTTCCTTCCTGTTTATACCTATACCTTCTAAAAACAAAAAAAGGCGAAACCTCCCTTATGGCTTCGCCTTTAATTGATAAAAATAAGCGCTAGTTTTGGCTGGTGTGATAAATCTCCACGCTGGAAATTTTCCAGCCAATGCCATCGCGCACTAACGATACCTGATACGTTACTTCCCCACCGGCAGAAGTAGTTGCAACCACGTAAGCGGTAGCATTTGACATAGAGCGGTTAACGCCCTGAATTTGAACATTGCTATCGCTTACCAAAGAGGCATACATTTCTTCTTTTTGCTTGTCGGTCATGGTAGAAGCCAAAACGCTATCGGCACTGCCTTGCGGGTCGGCGAAAAACTGCGAAACAACGGTTTCCTGCGAGGGGAAGCCATACCCTTGCGTGTACACAAAGATAGCGCCACCCAGCGCCAAAACCAGCACCAGCATAAGCGCAATGAAAATTTTGAAGCCACAACCACGATTGCGTTTCTTTTGCACTTCAATGTTGCGCGACCAGCTGTCAACTTCTTCGTCGGACGCATTGAAAAACGCGTCTTGTGAAGAATCATAGGTGCGCTCGGGCAAATAAGCGCCCGAAGCGTTGTCGTCGTAATGGCCGGGGTCATAGGAATCATCGCCATAGTAGATGTCTGATTCATAGGAATCTGCCACCACATCAAAGCCCGAAGCATCGGCGTAATTCGTTTCTTCCTGACGCGGAATTTCCATGGTGCCCTGAGCAACATTACCAATGGCGCGCTGGTAATCAACGCTTGCAGAGTCTGACAAGAAATACGTTTTATCGGCAAGCGCCTGTTCAAATGCGTATACTGCCTTTTGCATTTGCCCA
>CAVDDP010000001.1:0-3538 GCA_963607695.1 Hallerella sp. | reverse complement strand
TCGTAGCGTCGAGCTATTCCGCCGTTTGGCAAAACGGCGGAATTTAACGCTGTTCGTTAGAACAGCGGAATTTAACGTCGTTCGTTAGAACGGCGTAACTTATCAAGCTTGCGTGCATCGCGTGCGCCGGCGTGCCCCGCCGCTCCTTTAAGCCCGCCGCCACCTGTGACATGCGCAGGGTGTGTGCTGCCGGCTTGTTCGCTTTCGCGCTCAGCTTCTTCTTTCATCATTTGCTCAAGAAGCGGGTCGCGCACAATGCTTCCGCGCTGTGCTGCGGGAATGGCGCTGGTGCCCGCCTGAGCACTGGTGCCCGCGCGCCCGGCCTCAAGCTGCGCGTTTTCCGCATCGAAAGCGGCATTGGTGTTTTCGCGTGAAAAACCCGGGGCAACAACGCTGCCAGCTGCGGCAACCTGAAGCCCTTCCTCATTCGCTAAAACGCGTCCGTCGCCCATGCCGTCGGTAACCATGCCCTTAAACGTGCAATTGGGGGAGCCATCGGGGTTCCATGCAGGCGCCTGAACACCGTTTTTCTGAGCAGGATACGCGTAATCGCTTTTCGCCGCGCGCCACTGGCCGTTCAAGCGGCTTGCCACGTTAGCGGGAACATTGGAAAGCCCCAGCTTAGCAAGGTGCGCAACATGTACCGGTTTCACATCAAACGCCCAGTTCAGTTCACTTTTTTCCGCAACGGTGTTTTCCGACAAGCGTTCAAATTCTTCCTTGAGCGAAGCCATGCGCGCGTCAATGCGGCCACACCCGTTATACAAAACGTCATCAAGCCGGTTCATTTGCTCACGCGCCTCGCGTGTGCGCTTGTCAACAGCAGCGCTCATAGCAGGGTCAATAATGTTATGCGCGCCCTTAATGCGGTTGATATCCAGCGCGGCATCGTAGGTGGCATCCACCATGTCATCCACGCTCATGTAGTCGCTCTCGTAGTTCATAATGTGCTTCCAGCTGGGAAGAATCATGCGCTGGCGATGCTCCTCAAACGTGCGTGCCCGCAGGTGATAGCCGTAATGCTCGGGGTTGTCAAACGCAATGGAACCCACGTCTAAAAACGGCGCCATGGGGCTAATCATAACCACCAGGCGCGGGTCATAGTTCACCCGCTCGTACAAATGCTGCACGTAAGCGCCGGTCTCGCGCACGCTTTCCGCTGTTTGTTTGGGAATACCCGTCATAAAGTACAAGTCAAACCGGTCGCAGTGAGGGTGCGAAAGCGCTTCCACAATGGTGTCTTCCAGCTCGGTCATTTTGTAGTGGCCTTTGCCAAAAGCAGCGCGAATATCATCGTTGTGGCTTTCCGCAGAAATTTCAACCGACCAGCTTTTCAGGTTAGCATCAAGCAGGTTGTAGAAGTCGTTGCCGCCGGGCGGTGGGCCAAAGAACTCAAAGCCAATGGGGTTTTGCACCTTCCCTTTTAAGCCGCAAATGAACTGCTTGGTGTATTCGGGGCCGGCTTGTAGAAAATCGTTCAGCACAAAAATGGGGCCCCATACATGGTTTTGCACGTGCTCAATATCGCGAATGAGCAGCTTGGGGTCACGCCAGGCAACTTTGCGGCGCCCAAAGTGGTTCTTGAACGTGTAAGCGCTGCCTCCGCAGGTGGCGCAGTTGCGCGCGCAGCCGCGGCAGGTCAGGCTGGCGGTTACGGGGTATTGCAGCCAGCCTTTCATGGGCAAATAGCTGGTGAAGTCAAATTGACGCAGCACGCCTTTCATGGGGTAATCGTAATCCATGGAAATGGCGTTCATGTCATCGGGCACCCAGGAAAGTGCATTAATGTGCACGCGGCCCGTTTCGTCTTTCCAGGTAAGGTTGGGAATGTCGCTCAAATCGCCCACGGGCGTGCCGGTTTTTTGCGCGCGCACCACGCGCTCTAGCAGCATGCGCATGGGTTCTTCCGTTGAGTCGCCACGAAACACGTAGTCAATGCAATCGTAGGCAATCAGGTCTTCGTGGAAAATGGTAGACGACAAGCCGCCAAAAGAAATGGGAACATTGGGGTGCAGGCGTTTCAGGATCTTCGCCACCTCAATGGACCCGTGGCAATGCGGCATCCAATGCAGGTCAATGCCGAACATGCGGCTTTCCAGGCGCGCCAGATTCTTCTCCACGTTGAAATGCTTCTTGTGCAGCATGAGCGACGCCAGGTTGTAAATGCGCGCGCGAAAACCGTGCCGTTCAAAGTACTCGCACAGGGTGGTTAAGCCCAGCGGATACATTTCAAAGATGGGCGTAGAGGGCACCATGTCGGACACCGGCCCGTACATGATGGAGCGCTCGCGAAAGTCGTACGTTGCGGGCGCGTGAATGAAAGTGTAGTCAAGTTTATCCATAATGCGTAAAGTATACGGCATTTTTTGCCGGGAATAATTGCAGCAGGAAAAATGCGGCATTTTTAGGGATTTCAATGTGGTGAAGCGGTGGCAAGCCTGTCGCGCGCTGGCCGTCAGCCACTCGTCAGCTACTCGCAAGCTGCCTGTAGCTGCCCGCCAGTCGCTTGTCAGCTGCTTGCAAGCTGCCCATAAGACTCCCGCAAAGCGCGCTCTTTTGCGTTAAATTTGTAAACCCGTTTTGCTTTTTAGTATGCAATGCTAAGATACACTGTTCAGAAGATAAAAGCTCTTCCGAGCGATGGACTACTTTTACGATTAAGGAATACCATGGGAAAGCAAAAAATGACAGCGAAGCAGCGTGAAGCGCGCGAGCAAGCTGCAATTGAGCGCGAAAAAAGAGCGGAAGAAAAGAAAAAGGCTGCTGAGCGCACTAAAAAGATATTCACCGTTGTGGTGTGTGTCATTTTGGTTTTAGCATTGGGAATTCCCACGGTTGGCTTGGCACTTTTGGGTGGCGCAGCGTAACGGCGCCGCAAAAAAGCTTTCATATGTGGTAAGCAAGGAGAGAATGTGTTCGGAATTAGTGGCTTTGAGCTGCTCATTATCTTGGTGTTTGGCTTCATTTTGGTGGGCGACCGCCTGCCCGATGTAGCAAAAACGCTGGGGCGTGCCATTCGCACGTTCCGAAACGCGCAGCAAGACATGAGCAAAGTTATCAAAGAGGACGTTTTTGACCCCAATGCGGAAGATCCCTTTAAAGATCCGCTTGTTGCATTGGACAAAATGGGGGGCATTGCCAAGAAAACCGGCTCGTCGCTGGCGGGCGATTTGAATGAAATGGCGGCCGTGGCCAAGAAGAAAAAGGGAAGCGGCGCTGCTGCTTCTGCGCAAGTTTCCTCGGCTTCTTCTGGCGCAAGTGCGTCAAAGCAAGGGGAAGGCGCTGCCGCAGTTTCCGCAGGTGCTGCCGCAACAGGCTCTTCGAGTGCACAGGCCGCTCAAAAAGAAGCTCCCGCCGAGACCTTTGCCGAGCGTCGTGCTCGCTACGAAAAAGAACGCGCAGCGCGCCTTGCTGCACAGGCAGAGCAAAAAGCTGCTGAAGAAGCCGCCGCTGCCACTGCTGCCGTACAAGCGGCCGACGCTGCTGTTTCGCAGGTAGAAGCAGCAGGGGAAGCAACAGCTGCAGCAAAAGCAACAAC